>NZ_JBHXAS010000049.1:0-35302 GCF_042727425.1 Peribacillus sp. NPDC060253 | reverse complement strand
GGAATTATAGTATTTAAGTAGTGGATAATGATAATCATTTTCATTTAGATTTTTACTTACTTATTATTTAAGTAAATGGAGGTTAAATAATGGTTCGCCTATATACAGAGAATTTAAATATTGGCTATGGTGAACGTTTAATTGTAAAAGATCTCAGTGTGGAAATTCCAGATAAGAAAATCACAACGATCATTGGTTCAAACGGATGTGGGAAATCCACACTTTTGAAAGCGATCACCCGGATCATTCCAAATCAATCGGGTACGGTTGTTTTAGATGGAGTGAATATATCAAAAGAAAGCACGAAGATCCTTGCAAGAAAAATGGCCATACTTCCTCAGACCCCAGAGAGTGCAAGTGGATTGACAGTTGGAGAGCTTGTATCATATGGGCGCTTTCCCTATCAAAAAGGTTTTGGACGGCTGACGCCAAAAGACTATGATGTGATTGATTGGGCACTTGAAGTGACTGGCACGAAAGACTTTAAGTTCCGTCCGGTGGATGCTCTCTCAGGAGGACAGCGCCAGCGTGTTTGGATTGCCATGGCCCTTGCCCAGGAAACGGAAATCATCTTCCTTGATGAGCCGACCACCTATTTGGATATGGCGCATCAACTAGAGGTTTTAGAACTTTTACAGAGGCTGAATGTAGAACAGGAACGGACGATTGTCATGGTCCTTCATGATTTAAATCAGGCTGCTCGATTTGCTGACTATATCATTGCCTTGAAAGACGGGGAAATAGTCAAAGCGGGAGATTGTGAAGAAGTCATCACGCATGAAGTGCTTAAGGAAGTTTTCCATATTGATGCGGTAATCGAAAGAGATCAACGAACAAACAAACCAATGTGCAGCACATACAATTTATTAAAAGGAGATAGGACAACAAATGAAAAAGATATTGATTCCGTTTATACTGCTGTTAGTGTTAATTATTAGTGCTTGTGGTAACGAGTCGACCGAAAAAGAAAAAAGCTCCGATTCCAAAAAGGAAAAATCAGGTACCATCACATACCAATCTGAAAATGGGCCTGTCGAAGTGCCTGCAAATCCTAAGCGTGTAGTCGTACTATCTTCTTTCGCAGGTAGCGTACTGGCTTTGGATGTTAACCTTGTAGGGGTTGATTCGTGGTCTAAAATGAACCCTAATTTTAAAGAATTAAAAAACGTCGAGGAAGTAACGGACGAAAACTTGGAAAAAATCATCGAGTTGAATCCGGATTTAATCATTGGTTTATCAACGATTAAAAATGTCGATAAATTAAAGGAAATTGCTCCGACCGTAACATATACATACGGAAAAGTGGATTATTTAACACAGCATGTAGAAATTGGTAAACTTTTGAATAAAGAAAAAGAAGCGCAAGCTTGGGTGGATGATTTCAAAAAACGGGCAAAAACCACTGGTGATGAGATTAAGGCTAAAATTGGAGAAGATGCTACCGTTTCCGTTTTCGAAAAGTTTGACAAACAGTTCTATGTATACGGCGATAATTGGGGCCGTGGAACGGAAATCCTTTATCAAGAAATGAAATTGGGCATGCCTGAAAAGGTAAAAGAAGTGGCATTGAAAGATGGTTACTTTGCTTTATCATTAGAAGTCCTAAAAGACTATGCCGGTGATTATGTCATTTTGAGCAATAACAAAGATCAGGACAGTTCATTCCAACAAACAGATACGTTTAAAAACATACCTGCCGTTAAAAACAATCAAATATTTGAAGCTGATGCAAAAAAATTCTACTTCAATGATCCAATAACATTAGAATACCAATTAGACTTCTTTTCCAAAAGTTTTCTTGGAAAATAATACAGCGAGGGAGAGGGATTCCAATACCTCTCCTTTTATTCTATAAAAAAAGAGATGAGAGAGACAGATGACTAATGAAAATCAACGTTTCATCCCATTTATATATAAACTGATCATAGCGATCGTTGCCTTTATCGGCATTTTCATCATATCGATGGTTTTTGGTGCAGCCGATGCCACCCTCAAGGATGTATGGCAAGCACTGATGTCCAATGCTACCGGTGAGAAGATTTCCATCATTCGTGAAATCCGTCTCCCTCGCGAAGTGGGGGCAATGTTCGTCGGTTCGGCACTTGCCGTTTCAGGTGCCATCATGCAGGGGATTACAAGGAATCCACTTGCTGATCCGGGGCTGCTTGGATTGACGGCAGGGGCCAATGCAGGCCTTGCCATTACGCTGGCATTCGTTCCTTCGGCTAATAACTTGGGGATCATGGGTGCGTGCTTTATTGGTGCCGCTGTCGGAACAATCATGGTTTTTGGAATTGCTGCGATGAAGAAGGGTGGATTTTCTCCTTTACGAATCGTGTTAGCTGGTGCTGCGGTCTCTGCATTCCTATTTGCTGTATCACAGGGGGTCGGTATTTACTTTAAAATATCAAAAGATGTATCGATGTGGACTGCCGGCGGTAATATCGGAACATCTTGGGGACAGCTTCGAGTAATCGTCCCGTTTATTTTAATAGGCATCCTGATCTCCATTATCTTTTCTAGACAACTCACCATCCTTAGCCTCAGTGAAGAAGTGGCGGTAGGATTAGGTCAAAAGACCACACAAATTAAGGCGGTTCTTTTCGTCGTCATCATTTTGCTTGCCGGTGCTGCGGTTGCCCTAGTCGGAAATATGGTATTCATCGGGCTTATGATTCCCCATATGGTACGGGCTATCGTAGGTACGGATTATCGATTCATCCTGCCCATGTCTGCAATTTTAGGAGCCACCTTCATGCTTTTGGCCGATACGATCGGCCGTACAATCAATTCTCCATATGAAACACCTGTGGTAGCGATTGTTGCGATGATAGGTTTACCTTTCTTCCTCCTAATCGTCCGTAAAGGAGGTAAAGCATTTTCATGATCCATTCAGCATTAGTCAAAAAACAGCGATGGCTAATCGGTGCCTTAACCGCACTCATCATCGTTACCATCATTATCGGGACATGTTTAGGATATTCGAATCTTTCAATAGGGCGGCTGATTCCCACGCTTTTCGGACAAGGGACGTTTAAAGAGGAATTCATATTATTTTCCGTCCGATTGCCACGAATCATCATTACCCTTTTAGCAGGCATGGCCCTTGCACTGTCAGGAGCCATTTTACAAGGAATTACACGTAATGATCTAGCTGATCCCGGGATCATCGGGATTAACTCGGGAGCAGGTGTTGCCATTGCCGTGTTCTTTCTGTTTTTCCCGATAGACGCAGGTTCATTTGTTTATATGGTTCCACTTGTCGGGTTTATCGGTGCGTTACTGACGGCCTGTTTAATATATGTACTTTCCTTTAAGCGAAGGGTTGGCCTTGAACCCGTTCGGCTAGTATTGATTGGCGTTGGTTTTTCAATGGCGCTTTCAGGCTTGATGATCGTCCTCATTTCTTCAGCGGAACGAGCCAAAGTCGATTTCATTGCGAAATGGCTGGCAGGAAATATTTGGGGTGCGGATTGGCCGTTCATTTGGGCTGTCCTTCCTTGGCTAATCATCCTCATTCCATTCACTTTATATAAAGCGAATCGTTTGAATCTGCTTGGTTTAAGTGAACCTGTCGCAATCGGAGTGGGAGTATCGATTGAAAAGGAACGGATCGTCTTGCTCATAACAGCTGTCGCACTTGCTGCTGCTGCCGTTTCCGTTACTGGCGGAATAGCATTCATTGGACTCATGGCCCCGCATATAGCAAAATCCTTGGTCGGACCTCGAAATCAATTATTCATTCCAGTTGCCATTTTGATCGGCGGATGGCTATTGTTGCTTGCCGATACGGTAGGCCGTAATATAGTTGAACCAGAGGGAATCCCTGCAGGTATCATGGTTGCCTTGATCGGTGCTCCTTATTTCATGTATTTATTGTTGAAAAAATAAGATCTTGCTAAAATCCCTTGATAATTCTCAGGGGATTTTATGCTTTTTGGGAGAGCTTCCGTGGTCTTTGTTTTTATTCATGGTTTATCTATATCTAATTATTTCATCAGGATTCAATCGTTTAGCTTCGAAATAAAATACTTGAATAAACTTTTTTGTATTTACCCGGGTAGGTGTAAGAACTATAGTTGAATCATTTTGCAGCTCTTTCATTTTTTGGCGAACGACTGTGAAATCAAAAAATTTAGAAGCGTAATTTTCAAACTTCGGATTTGAAAAATCCGTTAAACCGAGGGAAGCAAAATGATTTAACGAATGGTTAATCGTTCTGCGTATTCGCTGTTCGGCAGCCTTTATTTCTCGGTTGATATCAGCCTGCAATGCTGAAGCACCGAGCTTTTTCTTTGTGATTTCTACAAAAATATCTTTAAGAGTGGGGAAATGCTGTTTAAAAGTATTAGTCCGTTCATACATAAATAAATATTGAAGCATTTGTATTAAATCTTTAGATCCATTTTCCCCCACAATCCCTAATTCCGATAAAAGAAATTCGCCTACCTCTATTATGCTTTTTTCATTGGAATTATTTGATTGGTCAACTTTTGGCTGCTCAAAATTCAATACACTATTTAAAGAGGCTTGAATAGTAGTGATCGATCTTTCTAAATGAATGCGTTCCATAACTTTTCGAATTACTGTTAATATTTCAATCCGATTGATTGGTTTAGTAATATAATAGTCTATTCCAAGCGAGTATGCCTCACCAATCAGTTCTTTTGATTCAACCTGCGAAATCATTATTATTTTCCCGTTAAATGTACTTTTTATATGGCGAAGTGTCTCAATGCCATCCCGGATGGGCATTAATAAATCAATGAATAATATATCAATTTGCTTTAAATTCAAAATATGTCCTTCTAATAGACTTCCATCTTCCGCTTCCTCCACCACTTCTCCTAAATCTTCGTTCTCAATAATTTGGCTTAAATTTGAACGTATAGCACAATCATCATCTGTTATAAAAAAACGCATGAAAAATCATCCTTTCTGGATCAACTTATGAATGGGTAACTTTATTGAAAAAACGGCGCTGTTACCCTTATTCTCAAACAGGATATCCCCCTCCAGTTCTTTCACAACTTCTTTAACATATGAGAGACCAATTCCTGTTGAAGGTGTCCCGAATTGATCATATTTTGAAGTGAATCCAGGTTGGAATATAACAGTCTGGTATTTTTGGGGGATCCCAGGTCCATTATCAGCAACTTTAAATTCTACATTGTCGCAAATTTCACACAAACTTAAACGGACAATTCCCTTCTCTTTAATTGCTTCCACCGCATTAGCGACTAAATTATTGAAAAGAGATAACACGGTATATACATGGTAATGTGAATCATTGTTTCCATCTAATGTGTATTCAAATTGAATATCCTTTCCTAGTGATAAGGCATATTTTTCATTAATTCGGATAATTAAATGAAAAAGTTCAGCAGCATCCATATAATCTTTAAAACTCTCATTGGAGATCAATTTGGAGAGACCAGCAAAAATTCGTTGATTATCTTTCTTGACTTCATGCATTTCACCCGCGATGCGCAATGCTTTTTGACTATAGAGCTCTGTAAGGGCATGAAGTGGCTTTTCAGGTTTTTCCAGGGCTTTTAAATCGCGATACAAATCATACGACTTCTTAGTAATATCCTCTGCGTTTTTTAATGTTTTTTTTAAATGAATCGTTTCCTCATATAAATTGGAAATGAGCATCAGCATATGTTCATTTTGTTTTATAATTTGCTTTTCCCTTGATTGTGCTTCATAAAGTTTCATCATATTAAAAAAGCTTAAAACGATAAAACTGTGGCCGAATGCGATCACGATCATCTCATTTATTGAATCTAATGTAATTGTTGTTTCTAATACAAAATATTGAAAGATTAATTCTATAAAATCGGACAATATTTCGATAATGAGACCAATTAACCCAATGATCAAAGATCGGTTTTGAAAACGGTTGATTTTCACTAAATGAAAAAGAAAGGAATAGGTGAAATAAAAGAAAAAACTAGGATAATGAGTTTGAAACGCGGAAGTCCATGAAAAATTATCTTTCATAAAAAAGTCTATTAGAATACGAAATACCACAACCATTGTTCCTGTCAGGAAGCCCGAAAAGGTGGCAGGTGTTTTCTGTAATAATAGTAGAAAGAAGAAAAATGCAGGCGCACCAAAACTTATACGAAACGTTTCATTTAGAGGATAAAAACTCAATTCGCCTGCTAATGGCACTGTTAACAACATCAAAACAAGGATATTGACCTCTTTTTTCATTAACGTACTAAGATTCAAGGCGCTCACCTCCAATTTGTTTAAAAAATCAGTATACAGTTTCAACGGCTTCAATACAACGTTTACTTTGTTCTTGAACAGAACGGCTTTTTCCAATTATGGCAAAACCCTTCTGTTTCTCTATCTACAAAAAATGGTAACCGATCATGTGAAATGATCGCGTTTTTTTTAGTGGATTTTTATTTTTTAGATTTTGTAGGTTTTCGTATGATTATGTAGTTCCCACTTTAAAATTAACAGTAGATAGAATTTTTTTGAAAGCGCTTAACGATTATTTGTGATAGTCATCAAATCGAATAAAGTGAGCACAACAACTAATGAGGTGGAAGAATGTGATTGGAAATTTGACAAAGGATTATAACATTCACGTTAATAGTCAAAAGAAAGCCTGCTTAGATGAATGGGTAGCACATTACAGATCCCATGCTGCTGAAGGACAAACCGCCAATTATATACCGGCATTGAGAAATGCACACTTATCGCAATTAGGTATTTGTATACTTGAGCCGGGTGGAACCATGATCAAGTCAGGGGATTGGGGAGTCCCCTTCACGCTGCAAAGTATTTCAAAGGTGCTCAGCTTTATAGCCGCATGTTTGGGTTGCGGCATTTCTTATGTGTTGGATAGGGTCGATGTGGAACCAACTGGGGATGCTTTCAATTCAATTATTCGTTTAGAGATGCATAAGCCGGGAAAGCCGTTTAATCCTATGATAAATGCTGGAGCGATTACCATAGCTTCGCTTCTTCCAGGGGAGTCTTCACAAAAAAAATTAGAATTTCTCTATGCATTATTTGAAAATTTGTTAGGAAAGCGCCCGACGATCAACGAGGAAGTGTATCAATCAGAGTGGCAAACCTCTCATAGAAATAGAGCTTTAGCTCACTATTTAAAAGAGACGAATTATTTAGAATCGGATGTAGAGGAAGCATTAGAGGTTTACCTGAAGCAATGTTCCATAGAAGTAACAACAGAAGACATAGCCCTGCTTGGACTGATTCTTGCACAAGATGGATACCATCCTATTCGTAAAGAACAAGTTCTCCCTAAAAAAGTGGCTAAACTGGCCAAAGCATTAATGCTTACTTGTGGTATGTACAATGCTTCGGGTAAATTTGCGGCTTTTGTAGGGGTGCCAGCCAAAAGTGGAGTATCTGGCGGGATTATGGCTCTAGTTCCTCCGAGTGCCAGAAACGGACTTCCTTTTCAAGATGGATGTGGGATTGGTATATACGGGCCAGCCATTGATGAATATGGGAATAGCGTAACAGGTGGTATGTTATTGAAACAAATGGCACAAGAATGGGACCTAAGTATTTTCTAAAAGCAGAGAGAATTTGTTCATATAAAAAACAAAAAAGGAGACGTCCTAATGATGTCCCTATTTACAAATGTGAAGTAATGCCGCCAGTACTTTAAGATTCAATTGGGTGTACGCAGCACAAATCATAAATCCAGATACTTTAAGAACGTCATGATAAAGGAATGAATTTAGGAAAGCATGGTGATGAACATATGAATAATTTGCAGCGAAAGATGGGAACGTTTTCGTTAACGATGGTAGGACTTGGGTCCATTATTGGCTCAGGTTGGTTATTCGGAGCATGGAGGGCGGCACAAATCGCAGGACCTGCTGCCATTATCTCTTGGATTATCGGAATGGTTGTTATTTTATTTATCGCACTTTCTTACAGTGAATTAGGGGCTATGTTTCCTGAAGCTGGAGGAATGGTAAAATATACGCAATACTCTCATGGTTCGTTTATAGGGTTTCTTGCAGGTTGGGCAAACTGGATTGCAATCGTTTCTGTCATTCCAGTCGAAGCGATTGCATCCGTTCAATATATGAGCTCATGGCCATGGAAATGGGCGGAGTGGACACATGGTTTGGTGGAAAATGGGAGTCTTACAGGGGGAGGCTTGGCAATTGCCTCTGTATTATTGGTCGTCTACTTTTTATTAAATTACTGGACAGTTAGTTTGTTTTCAAAAGCAAACTCATTTATTACAGTCTTTAAGGTTATTATACCTGGACTTACGATAGGCTCCCTTTTATTCGCTGGTTTTCATGCATCCAATTTTACATCTGCAGGGAGTATCGCCCCAAATGGCTGGGCAAGTGTACTTACTGCTGTAGCAACTTCTGGTATTATTTTTGCATTTAACGGTTTTCAAAGTCCGATTAATATGGCAGGTGAGGCAAAGAATCCTGGACGTTCGATCCCAATTGCAGTAATTGGCTCCATTTTAATCGCAACGGTTATCTACGTTTTATTACAGATTGCATTTATTGGAGCGGTTGATCCGTCTATGATTGTGAACGGATGGCATCATTTGAATTTCAATTCACCGTTTGCTGACTTAGCAATTGTTCTAGGCATAAACTGGTTAGTTATATTACTATATGTTGATGCTTTTATTTCTCCTTCTGGGACGGGAATAACATACACGGCGACAACATCACGAATGATTTATGGAATGGAAAAGAATAAATACTTACCAAGCGTTTTTGGAAAACTGCATCCTCTTTATGGTATCCCGCGTCAGGCAATGTTTTTAAATCTAGGTGTATCTTTCTTATTTTTATTCATGTTCAGAGGCTGGGGCGTATTAGCAGAGGTTATTTCTGTTGCGACATTAGTCTCTTATATAACAGGTCCAGTTACAGTCATGACATTAAGGCGCACAGGTCCGAACTTGTACAGACCATTACGTCTTAAAGGATTAAGTATCATTGCGCCACTTGGATTTGTTTTTGCGTCTTTAGTTCTATATTGGGCAAGATGGCCACTGACAGGACAAGTATTATTTATCATTATGATTGGCCTTCCCGTTTATTTCTATTATCAAGCAAAAATAAATTGGAGGGGATTCCGTCAAAATTTTTCAGCAGGGCTTTGGATGGTTGTTTACTTACTCTGTATGATGACCATTTCATACTTAGGTAGTGAAAAGTTTGGTGGTCTAAACGTAATCCCATTTGGTTGGGATATGGCCATCATTACATGTTTATCACTAGGGTTTTATAGTTGGGCAATAAAGAGCGGATTCCAAACGGAATATTTGGAACAAGGACAAAAAGTAAACGACGACTTGAAATCGATGGAGAACAGCAACGCTTCACAATCGGATAAAAAGAACGCAGTATAAAATATGACGACACCTCATTGATTGGCATGCTCCAAGAAGCATGATTAAGCTATCTAATCGTCATTTCCCTTTGTTGCTTTCGGTTCTCATAAGCTATTGCTATTTTTCGATTCCAGAGTAAGCATTTAATGCCATACTCATTCATTAAAGATGACTTCGAAAGTGCTTCTTTCCATTTATATTGATGGTGGGGGCCAAAAAGGGGACGGCAAATTTAATTTGCTGTCCCCTTTTTTGAATTTAAGAAAGGCTGTTATATTCTTTATTTCACACCTGGTTTATCGTCATACCCAGCAGTGAAGATAGCGGCTAAAAATGTAATAGTAACTGCAACGATAATAACTGTGCCCATGTTGTGACCTCCCTTTACCCAAATTGTCCCACTTAAGTATAGGCTTAGTATACCCTAATTTTTAGCAGGAGTGCACACAATTTTTAATGCCGGCCATTATTGTCATCGACTGTTCTTAGGATTTAGCCCTTTTCAATAAAAGGAAAGTGGTAGGGATTTTTAAAGTCTGACATGTTTGTCAGACTTGGAGCATAGATTTAAGTATTCTCTGAAAGTGACAGGGGGAGGTTCCTTAAATGGATATTTTAAAGAAAATCGAAAAATTTAGAGAAGATGAACAGAAGCTGAAGTGGGAAGGCACCTTCGCAGAGTACTTAGACGTATTGAAAGAAACACCATTAGTTGCTCAATCTGCTCATTCACGTGTATACAACATGATCAGAGATGCAGGGATAGAAGAAGTAAATGGATCAAAGAAATACAATTTTTTCAGCGGTCAGTTGTTTGGCCTCGAAGATTCACTGGAAAGACTCATCGAGGAATATTTCCATCCGGCGGCTAAGCGGCTGGATGTCCGTAAGCGGATATTGCTTCTTATGGGTCCGGTCTCAGGTGGTAAGTCTACACTCGTTTCTTTACTGAAGCGTGGACTTGAGAATTATTCGTTAAAAGACACAGGTGCCATTTATGCAATAAAAGGATGCCCGATGCATGAAGATCCACTGCATCTCATTCCGCAAAATTTACGGGATGATTTTTATGAGGAATATGGCATCCGGGTTGAAGGAAACCTATCGCCGCTGAATGTCATGAGATTGGAACAGGAATATGGAAGCAGAATTGAAGATGTGATGGTCGAGCGTATTTTCCTTTCAGAGGATAAGCGTGTTGGAATTGGAACATTCAGTCCTTCTGACCCTAAGTCACAGGATATTGCTGATTTGACGGGTTCAATCGATTTTTCGACCATAGCCGAATATGGATCTGAATCTGATCCGCGTGCCTATCGCTTTGATGGCGAGCTGAACAAAGCGAACCGTGGGATGATGGAATTCCAGGAGATGCTGAAATGTGACGAGAAGTTTTTATGGCATTTGCTTTCATTGACACAAGAAGGGAATTTTAAGGCCGGTCGTTTTGCATTGATCAGTGCAGATGAACTCATCGTGGCCCATACGAATGAAACAGAGTATAAAGCGTTCATTTCCAACAAGAAAAATGAAGCACTGCATTCCCGGATCATTGTCATGCCGATTCCATATAATCTGAAGGTTACTGAGGAAGAAAAGATTTATGAAAAAATGATTCATGAAAGTGATGTCTCCGATGTTCACATTGCACCGCATACATTAAGGGTGGCGGCAATATTCAGCATCATGACCCGCCTGAAGGACCCGAAAAAGGGCGATATCGATTTAGTGAAAAAAATGAGGCTGTATGATGGGGAAAATGTGGAAGGCTTTAATTCCGCAGACATCAATGAATTGAAAAAAGAATTTCAGGACGAAGGCATGAGCGGAATCGATCCACGTTACGTCATTAACCGAATTTCCTCTACGATCATTCGTAAGGAAAATCCGTCCATCAACGCATTGGATGTACTTATGTCATTAAAAGCTGGTCTAGATCAGCATCCGTCCATTACGAACGAACTTCGGGAGCGGTATTTGAATTTCATTTCACTGGCACGTAAAGAATATGATGCCATTGCGAAAAATGAGGTGCAAAAGGCATTTGTCTATTCATATGAAGAGTCGGCGAAAATCCTTATGGATAATTACTTGGACAATGTCGAGGCATACTGCAATAAATCAAGGCTGCGCGATCCATTGACCGGGGAAGAAATTAATCCGGATGAAAAACTGATGCGCTCGATTGAAGAGCAGATTGGAATTTCTGAAAATGCAAAAAAAGCATTCCGCGAAGAGATATTGATCCGTATTTCTGCATATGCGCGTAAAGGGAAGCGATTCGATTATAATTCACATGACCGATTAAGAGAAGCGATCCAGAAAAAGCTATTCGCGGATCTGAAAGATGTTGTTAAAATCACTACTTCAACGAAAACACCAGATGAAAGGCAACTGAAGAAAGTGAATGAAGTCATTACGAGACTTATCGATGAGCACGGTTATAATTCCACTTCAGCCAATGATTTGCTGCGCTATGTAGGCAGCTTGTTAAATAGGTAATCCATACTTTCTTGCCCCTACCCCCAATCGGGTAGGGGTTTATATTTTATAACGGACAGTAATTTGCTTGAAATGTGAAGATGAATTGACAGTCTTAAGGGAATTTTAAATCAAAAAATACGGGCCCCCTTCTGAATCGATGGGAGCCCGGTATTTTCTATAGATTGCCATGGATGCATTCATTTAGTTACATTCAAGCCATACTGTTCAATAAGTGTGATTATTTGGTCTGGTGAAAGCATGTCTTCGCTATGATCGATTTTAATTTCCCCGTCATCAATATCGATGATCGCACGCTCCACACCTTCAGTTTTCAATAGTATGGACTCTAGATTTAAAATCGGGCCTTCAGACGTTGCTTCCTTTACATATAGTGTAGTTGTTTGCATAAACCTTACACCTCCTTAGATTTGCTCATCTGTCTTATCTATACCCCATCTTCCCAGCGGATATGTTATGTTTTGAATATGGAAAAATTGGGTATCAATAAATAGAGGTGATGGAAAATGAGTAAAGAAGAATTGAAAAAAGATCATGTTCCTGAAAATAGTTCCATGGCTAAGGATTATGAAGAGATGAAAGAACTTGGCAAGCAGATGGAAAATCAAAGGACGAATGAAGAATTGAAAGAGTGGGATAAACGCCCAGGTACGGTTCAGCATGAAGTAGAGGAAGATAAAGATTGACGAATATCACAACAAGAATCATTCTATCTGTGTGAAAAGGGTGTCCAGAAAAATACTGGAGCACCCTTTTGTTATGTATGAATTTAGTTTTATTGTTTTAGTGGGTCTGCCTAAGAAGTAGGCAGCGACCATTCAGCTTAACATGTACACGCTTTTCCCAACTCATTTGATTGATCATGTGCTTTGTACATAAACAGCAAATGAATCCTGCTGAAAAACGAACAGACCTGTTGATCTTCATGTCTGTTCGTTTTCATGGGAATTCCTTATTTTTGTAGTTTCGTTAGGAAAAAATCTTAAAAAAACCTGAAGGCCATATATTGGCTTGTCTAGTTCGTAGGCAAACATCCATTATTGAATTTTGTTGTAAATTATCCTGTATCGCTGCATATGATAGAGTAATACATTTCTTTTAGTATGTTTTTTCAAGGTTGTATTTTTTTAAAAAGAAAACCGAGTGCTGTGGGTTTTCTCACACTAATTTATTATATGAAGGAATGATGAAAAGCGTGCAAACATTTTTAAGGGGGGAAGAGAATGTCGGAAGAGAATAATCAACAATATGTTATCTCACAGGAAAATTGGTCCCTCCACCGGAAAGGCTATGATGATCAACAGCGTCATCAGGAAAAGGTGCAGGAAGCGATAAAGAACAATTTACCTGATTTAATTTCAGAAGAAAGCATTGTCATGTCAAATGGCCGGGATGTCATCAAGATTCCCATTCGCTCCTTGGATGAATACAAAATTCGTTATAATTATGATAAAAACAAACATGTTGGTCAAGGAGATGGAGATAGTAAAGTGGGGGATGTGGTGGCAAGGGACGGCTCACCATCCGATGCCGGAGCAGGTAAAGGCCAAGGAGCAGGAGACAAGGCGGGTGAAGATTACTATGAAGCCGAAGTATCGATGATGGAGTTGGAAGAAGCGCTGTTCAGCCAATTGGAACTGCCTAATCTCCAGAAGAAAGAACAGGCGGAGCACACGCTCGAACAAATTGAATTCAACGATATTCGCAAGACAGGCTTAATGGGAAATATCGATAAAAAGAAAACAATGATTTCGGCCTTCAAACGAAACGCTTTAAGCGGTGACCCTGGTTTCCATCCGATTTATAAGGAAGATTTTAAATTCAAAACGTGGAATGAGATCCAGAAACCTGATTCCAAAGCCGTTGTGCTGGCAATGATGGATACTTCTGGAAGTATGGGGTTATGGGAAAAATATATGGCCCGAAGCTTTTTCTTTTGGATGAACCGTTTCTTGAGAACAAAATATGAAACAGTTGAAATCGAGTTCATCGCCCATCATACAGAAGCGAAAGTGGTTCCGGAAGTGGATTTCTTTTCAAAAGGGGAAAGCGGCGGTACGATTTGTTCGTCTGTATATCGAAAAGCATTAGAACTTATAGATCATAAATATGACCCTGCGAAGTTTAACATCTATCCGTTTCACTTTTCCGATGGTGATAATCTGACATCAGATAATGTCCGTTGCGTAAAGCTTGTAGAAGAACTCATGAAGGTTTCCAATATGTTCGGGTACGGGGAAGTCAATCAATACAACCGTCATTCGACACTGATGACAGCCTATAAGAATATCGATAATGAAAAATTCAGGTATTATATCCTTAAGCAAAAGGCTGATGTTTTCCACGCGATGAAAAGCTTTTTTAAAGACGAGGAAAGTAAGAAATATGCATAATGAAACAAGGTAGCTTCTTCGGGATTGTAGAGAAAGTATATTTCTCTCTACAATCTTTTTTTATTTAAGGTGAGATGGTTGGCATACCCCCCATTATAAATCTTATCC
Source organism: Peribacillus sp. NPDC060253 (assembly GCF_042727425.1). NCBI lineage: Bacteria > Bacillati > Bacillota > Bacilli > Caryophanales > Bacillaceae > Peribacillus > Peribacillus sp. NPDC060253. Next base: position 20,926 of record NZ_JBHXAS010000049.1, on the reverse strand, counting down.
GGGGAGCAGGACAGTGCATCTAAACTAAGGGAGCGGCACTGAAAAATAAGGGGAGTTTGAAATTTAAATCATATCGTTTCATTTTTGGAACGATATGGTTGACTAAATATAATAGAATAAAATAGAAGTGCGGAAACACTTCCCCAAACCCATTATTAAAAGAATAAGCCTAATCCTCTAACTGAATCCAAGACAACGAGGCTTAGTTCAATACTTAAACTGCCTGTTCCTTCATTAATGGGGGCAGTCAGTTTAAGTTTTTTTCTGAATGGAGCATGTGAATCTAAGTAAAGTTTCGTTACGAAAGCCTTGCTTTTACTGAAATTGCAACACTTGCCTATATGTATATAGTTGCCATCATATTAAAGGAGCAAGATTATGTCGAAGCCATTTGCCTTTTTTTTATTATGGATGTCACCAGCATGGACTTTCCTATTAAAAAATCGGATGTATTTCATCCAAGCCTTTTTAGTCCTATTTTTAATGTACCTACTATTAAATAAACAAGAAATAAATACGTTAAAAATCACACTCATTATCGTTACTTCACTCTCCTTCCTTATAAGTGCCCACAGAAAGTAACGGGTAGAGGGAGTAAATCAGACTGACGGGAAATCCCACTTAGCAAAAAGACAGCATTCAACGGACGAAGCGAGGGAATTTAAGGGATGGGAAATGCGCTAAATTCAATCTGATGACCACTCATGCTTTATATCCAACGTGCCAATCAACTTCCCCAACCTTAAGATACAAATGTGGTTATGTAAAAGAACACAATTCATGCCAGTTGATAATAAAAAAGAATGGAACTAGGGGCACAAGATACTTGATATGTAGCTGTGCTTTTTTTTTTTGCCGAAAGATTGGTATCTACATTTTTTGTTTACCCTCCTTCACCTTTATATAAAACAGATTCACTATATTTGAATTTTTTTACATACATGCAGCTTCAAAAATGAATTTATATTCAACATTATAGGAACGAGGAGTTTGTCGAAAAATAGTAATATTAATTTGTTATCTACCAAATCTACTATTTTAGGAGGCAAGGTCCATATGAAAAAAAGTAAGATGTTAAAACCTATTAACGTCATGACCACATCATTTCTGTTAGCAAGCTCTCTATTAATACCAAGTGTCGGACTAGCGGAAGAACCATCGACAGTAAAGAATAAGGAAAGTTCGAATGCAAAAGAGTCGGGGGTTAAAACTCAGGAAGGTCGTAAAACAACTGAAATTCAAGCACCCAATAAAGCAGTTGCAGCAATCAATGCTAACGAAAGGGTTGTCAATAATTTTACGGAGTTAAAGGCTGCTTTAGAAGGTGATAACGGAATTACGACAGTCATATTTGGGAAAGACATTGATGTAAGTGGATCTATTAAGATTCAAGCGAAAAAAACACATATCGTGATAGATGGAAATAACCATACGTTAACGCAAACTGGAGGAACAGGAGGATTGGATAGCATATATTATGGTTATGCCTATGAATTACAAAGTACCACTGTAAAGAACTTGAATGTTAAAGGTAACAACCCTTATGGTGTCATTGCAATTGGGGATGGATTAAATAATGTAGAACAAATATTTGAAAATGTATCATATAGTGGACCGCAAATGATTTATAACAGAGGTGGAAAAGCAACTTTTAAGGATTTTAACGCCATAAACATTACCAGTCAAGAAATGGCTGAAACTGGAAGTGTGGAATTTCATGATGAAACTATCATAGCTCATAATAGTGCCTATTCCCTTATTTGGTCTGTTTCAGAACAACCGGATTTTATAGTCGCACCTAATGCGAATGTGAACATTACTACTCTTCAAAGTGGGCAAGGAATATTTTATCCGACAAAAGGTTATGGAGCTTTCATTATTGGGGAAAATGCAAAGGTGAATATTAATGGGCATAAAGGTTTTACAGGCCAGGGGATATTGAGAAATTTCATCGTGGATTCAGGGGCAGAGTTGGATATGAATAGAACGGGTAAAGATACATTAGCAATGATCTCGTTTCATAATGATGCAAAGATTAATGAAAAGGCAAAACTTAATGTTAGTACAGAAAATGGAGTTGCAGTGTATGCACCATATGTAGGGAAATTGTTTTTTAACAATCCAAAGAAGGTTGTAATATCCTCGCTTAATAGTCAAGCCTTTTATAGTGCTGCAAGCTTAGATTTTAATATGGTAACGGATGAGCTGAAGATTTGGGAGAACACGTCCAATACCCCTGCCAAAACGTTTGTAGGCAGGGAAGGTCAGCCTTTTAAATGGTCAGCTGTTTATCACAATAATCAGCTCTGGTCAGAGGCTCCTACAGTAAATATGTACATGGGTAAAACCAAAAAGATTGAATTAGGAGATAGGCAAGCCGAAAAAGAATTGGCCGATGCGAAAAACAAAGCCGAAGGGCTATTTACGGATGGCAATTTCAATACGTTGAAGAACACAACAAACCAGTCAGCCATTGATGAAGCTAAAAACGCGGTTGATAAGCTTCCGGAAGGTGCAGAGAAAAACCGCTTGAAAGATTTAGTAAACAAAGCACAAGATTTATTAAATAAAAAAATACAAGCCGAAAAAGACTTGAACGATGCAAAGAACAAAGTAGAAGATCTGTTCACGGATGACAAATTCGACACGTTGAAAGGAAGTACCGATCAAGGAGCGATTGATGAAGCCAAAGAAGCGGTCAGTAAATTACCAGCGGGTCCTGAAAAAGACCGTTTGCAAGATTTATTGAACAAAGCGCAAGATCTATTAAATAAAAAAATACAAGCCGAAAAAGAGCTCAACGATACGAAAAACAAAGTAGAAAGTCTGTTCACGGATGACAAGTTCGACACGTTGAAAGGAAGTACCGATCAAGGAGCGATTGATGAAGCCAAAGAAGCGGTCAGTAAATTACCAGCAGGGCCTGAAAAAGATCGCCTTGAAGAGTTACTGATTAATGCTCAAGATTTATTGAAGAAAAACGAACAAGCTGAAAAAGAGCTGAACGATGCGAAGAACAAAGTAGAAGATCTGTTCACGGATGACAAGTTCGACACGTTGAAAGGAAGTACCGATCAAGGAGCGATTGATGAAGCCGAAGAAGCGGTCAGTAAATTACCAGCGGGTCCTGAAAAAGACCGTTTGCAAGATTTATTGAACAAAGCGCAAGATCTATTAAATAAAAAAATACAAGCCGAAAAAGAGCTCAACGATACGAAAAACAAAGTAGAAAGTCTGTTCACGGATGACAAGTTCGACACGTTGAAAGGAAGTACCGATCAAGGAGCGATTGATGAAGCCAAAGAAGCGGTCAGTAAATTACCAGCAGGGCCTGAAAAAGATCGCCTTGAAGAGTTACTGATTAATGCTCAAGATTTATTGAAGAAAAACGAACAAGCTGAAAAAGAGCTGAACGATGCGAAGAACAAAGTGGAAGATCTGTTCACGGATGATAAGTTCGGCACCTTGAAGGGAAGTGCCGATCAAGGAGCGATTGACGAAGCCGAAGAAGCGGTCAGCAAATTACCAGCGGGTCCTGAAAAAGACCGTTTGCAAGATTTATTGAACAAAGCGCAAGATCTATTGAACAAGAAGGAAAAAGCCGAAAAAGAGCTGAACGATGCGAAGAACAAAGTGGAAGATCTGTTCACGGATGATAAGTTCGACACCTTGAAAGGAAGTGCCGATCAAGGAGCGATTGACGAAGCCGAAGAAGCGGTCAGTAAATTACCAGCGGGTCCTGAAAAAGACCGTTTGCAAGATTTATTGAACAAAGCGCAAGATCTATTGAACAAGAAGGAACAAGCCGAAAAAGAGTTGACTGATGCAAAGAACAAAGTGGAAGGATTGTTTACGGATAACAAGTTTGACACCTTGAAGGGAAGTATCGACCAAGCAGCGGTCGAAGAAGCTCAAGTAGCGGTCAACAAATTACCAGCCGGTCTTGAAAGAGATCGATTACAAGGTTTAGTCGACAAAGCCGAAGAACTATTGAATAAGGATGTAACGCCACCAGCAGCGCCTAGATTAAATGGAGTTACTACAGCAAGCAAAGAGGTAACGGGAACTGGTGAACCAGATGCAAAAGTGACTGTCACCATTAATGGAAAAACGTATACAGGGGTTGTAGGTCCAGACGGGATATTCAAGGTTGATATTCCAAAACAACCAGTCAATACGGTTATGACTGTCACCCTTACAGACGCGGCTGGGAATATCAGTGAACGATCAACTGTCACTGTGTCTCAGTTTATGCCGAGTGAACCTGTCAAGCTTAACAGTGTGTACCAAAATGCCGAGGCGATAACAGGTACGGCTCCTGAAGGGGAAACGATTGTTCGCTTATTGGTAAATGGTGTACCTCTTCGTACAGCACCTGTCAATGAAGATGGATCATTCAGTATTTACAGCAAGTATGTAGGAGTGGATGAGAATGGAAAAAATAAAACCTTACAAGCAGGCGATGTCGTAACGGTTGACTACGGTATTCGGACTCCATCGAACATACAAGCCCATACTACGGTACTTAAGGAAATAGAGAAACTGCAGGTGAATCCAGTGGCTCCTAATGCAGATTATGTTACGGGTAAAGCACCTGTAGGAACTCAGCTTCTTCGTATGAAAGTGAATGGAAATCCATTGAGAACAGTGAGTACTGTTCAGAGTGGAGCCGGGGTGATTAATCCTGATGGAAGTTACCAAATATACAGCCGGTTTATCACTGAGGATGGTGTGCAAAGAAGGCTCCAAGCAGGTGACGTCATTGAAGTGGATTATGGCCCTAATGTTGTAGGAGGGGACATAGCCAAAACGATTGTCCGTTAATCAATGTACTAAATATGCAAGAAGCCCTTTCCATTAGGGTGTAGGTCCTTCTTGCATATTTGATTATTAAATAGAGTGAGATGTATATAGAAAAAAGGAAAACAAGAATCTCTCTTTAAAAGGAGTTTGAGATTTTTAAAGGGGTGACATTTATGATCATAAAGAGAAGATTCAGAAGTATCTCCATCAGTATGTTGGCTTTAAGCCTATTTTTGACAGGCTGCACGTCAGCAGAAAAGGATGAACCAAAAGGTGGACCGAAAGCGATACAAAAACAAGAAGATTCATCCGCTAAGGATGAAGGACAAGAGAAAGACGTATCTGGGGTAGGTATTCAGATTGAAAAAGCTATGCAACTTGAACATCCAGAAAAAAAAGGAAAAAAAGTTTTACAGTTACAGCTGAAGGCAACGAATAAAACGGCAGAAGAGCGACATGTTGACGCTTTTGAAATGTCGGTATGGAATCAAGAGAATAAGAAACTAAGCATCTATCCTGGAGATAATTTAGGGACAAAACTTGCACCCGGAAAAAGTGTAAAAGGAAATGGCTACTATGTGATAGAAGGAAAAGGCCCGTTCAAGGTGCAGTATGAAAATACTGACACGAAGGAAAAGCAAGAATGGACAATTAACAAAGTGACAGACATGACAGCTGAAGCTACTGAGAAGAAGTAGTATGTATTCTTGATAGCTTGGCTAAATTTGAATTCCCCCGAGACATGGCACCGTGAAAATGGCCAATCAATCGGGGGATTTGTATTTCCATTATGCGGATATACTTGTACTCGTAATCTTAAAGTATAAACGCACTGCTTTGATAGGTGTGAATATCAAGCCGAAAAACGTGGATATTCAGGTTTTGCTGGGTAGATGAATCAAAAACAGAACGGTTCATTCGAAATCTGGAATGAGCATCAAAAATAATTATGATAGTTTAATAATGTTAACGAAAAAAATTAAAAGGAATCTTACAAGCGAACTTCTAGTATGTATACCAACCATAACATTCAAAATGGCGTATCTGGTCGGTTTAGCAGACTCGAATCTATAGCATGATAAGTTTGCAAGTCCATTTGTGGTGAATATTCATCATGGCCTGTTAGTTTTTAGATACTCGTTATGTTTTATAAGTGAAATGAAGGAGTTGTGACCATGATAACAGCGGTAACTCAAGAAGAGGACGAGCAAATAGATAATGCTCGATACTCGCTACAATCTGCTTTGCGGAAACGAATAATGAATAAAACGGCTAAAGTCGGAGTGATTGGATTGGGATATGTGGGTCTCCCAACAGCTTGTCATTATGCATGTAAAGGGTATAAAGTGACCGGATTCGACGTTTCCGAGACAAAGGTTCAAAGTTTAAATAAAGGAATCAATTATATCAATGATGTAGATAATGACGAGCTTACACAATTTATTAACCAAAACCGATTTACAGCGACAACGGATATGAAGCAGCTTGGAGAGATGGATGTCCTTTTGATTTGTGTTCCTACCCCTGTTAATAAGTTGAAAGAACCTGATATCTCGTACGTGAAGGATGTAGGAGAAATTGTGGCTGAACATGTGAAGGAAGGTACAATGGTGATTTTAGAAAGTACGACATATCCAGGAACGACAGAAGAGTATATCTGTACACCATTAACAGTAAGAGGATATGTCTTGGGGGAGAGCCTTTTTGTAGCTTATTCACCGGAAAGAATAGATCCAGGAAATAAAAAATTCAACTTAAGCAACACACCAAAGGTTGTCGGGGGAATAACGGAAACCTGTACAGATCTAGCTTGCATGTTTATCGGAAAGACCGCCCAGCGTGTTAATGGGATCCGTGTTGCTGAATTAAGCAAAATCTTTGAAAACACATTCCGATGGATTAACATGGCTTTGGTCAATGAAATGACAGTTCTATGCAAAGAATTGGAAATTGATATATGGGAAACGATCGATGCAGCTTCTTCGAAACCATACGGGTTCATGAAATTTACCCCAGGTATTGGTGTCGGGGGACACTGCATACCGGTCGATCCATACTACTTGCTCTATAAAGCAAAAGAACATGGTCATCGAACAAAAATGATTGAACTGGCAGGGGATATTAACGACGGGATGGTTCACTATTCCTATATGCGAATCCTCGAATTGCTTGCTTCCAAGGACAAGCTTATGAAACATTCACATGTTGTGGTATTAGGGGCAGCTTATAAAAGTAATATTGGTGATTTAAGGGAAAGTCCGGTCGTTCGTTTACTTGAACGGTTACAAAACAAGGTTCAAAAGCTGACCGTCATCGAACCTTATGCAAAAGAAATCCGGATCAATGAACAAATTCAACTGGTGGCAGAATACGATGTTGCCATTCTTCAAAAGGCCGATTTAGTTGTCATTGGAACACCACACACATGTTTTGACTGGAAAAGCGTCCATGATCATGCTTCATTAATATTCGATTCCAAAAATGTGTTGGAAGAAAGTGGTCTGCAATCTGATAAGATTGCAAAATTATAGGCACCAAGACTAGAAAGGTACAAGCCAAAGTGATGTAAAGAATGGATTGGAGTTGATTGAATGAGGGAGACACTCAGTATAAAAGATCTTTTCCAAATGGTAAAAAAACGCATAGCACTCATTTTTATCATCACAACCCTAATAACGGCAATAACAGGAATCGTTAGCTTTTTTATTCTGTCACCTGTTTACCAAGCTTCTACACAAATCTTAGTCAATCAATCCAAGGAAAGTACAGAACTTTACAATGTAGGTGAGATTCAAACCAATATTCAATTGATTGAAACGTACAGCGAGATCATAAAAAGTCCTATGTTGTTAGAAAAAGTAAAAGATCGACTGAATCTTGATCTATCAAATTCAGCATTATCGGAACAAATCAATATCGTCAGTAAAGGGAATTCACAAATATTTACCATTAAAGTTGAAAGTACGGATCCAAAACTCGCTGTAGATGTCGCCAGTGCAATAACGGACATATTCCAAGTTGAAATAAAAGCGCTTATGAATGTGAACAATGTCAATGTTTTATCAAAAGCAACTATAGGCGATAATTCTTCACCTATAAAACCGAATCCAATCATGAATATGATTCAAGCATGCTTTGCAGGGGTGATTATAAGTTTAGTTCTAATATTCTTGCTCGAATTTTTTGACAATACAATCAAGGTTGAGTCAGATATTGAAGAACATTTAAATATGCCGATGCTAGGCATCGTTAATTTAATGGATAGTAAAAAAAAGCGGAAATAATAGATCTGTAATCACAACCTCAAGAGGTGAAAAGATTGACACGCAATGAAAGGCATAAAATGACAGAGATTAAAAAAAGAAGCAGTATCTCTATGTTGAAGTCGAAATCTCCGGTTGTGGAGCAATATAGGACGATTCGAACGAATCTTCAGTTTTCCGCTGTGGAAAAAGATATAAGGACCATGATTTTCACCTCAGCCACCGCTGGCGAGGGAAAATCAACCACTTCGATCAATGTCGCAGCAGTTTTTGCACAGCAAGGGAAACGCATTCTCATCATTGATGCAGATTTGAGAAAGCCCAGTGTTCATACTAACTTAAACATGGAGAACTACCTAGGATTAACGAATGTCATCTCAAAGCAAAATCCATTATCTGATGCTGTACAACCTTCCATTTACCCCAATTTGGATGTGTTGACAAGTGGACCTATTCCTCCTAACCCATCGGAGTTGCTTGGGTCAAACGGAATGGTGACATTGTTGGATGAAGCCAAGATGAATTATGATTTGGTTATTTTGGATACACCGCCTGTCAATGCAGTTACAGATGCTCAAATACTAGCGAATATGGCAGATGGAGTTGTTTTAGTGGTTAGCAGCGGAAGTACTGAAATACAGCAAGCGAAAAAAGCGAAGGAATTACTTGAAAATGCCAATGCAAAGCTTTTAGGAGCAATCCTAAATAAGAAAAAACAAAAATATCCTGACGAATACTACTACTATGGTAAATAAAAAAGAAATTTAAAAGAATGTATGGGTGGGCTGAAGGGGGATAACAATGATAGATATTCATAGTCATATTTTGCCAGAAGTGGATGACGGTGCTGGAAATATCCAGGAAAGTATAGAAATGGCGAGGAAAGCCGTAGAGCAAGGAATCACTGACATCATTGCAACTCCTCATTATATTAAGGGGAAATATGAAAATGATAAAGAAAAAGTTGAGGAAGAAACTAGAAAATTGAACCAAGTGCTGATGAAATGGAGATCCCGCTGAAAGTATGGCCAGGGCAGGAAATCAGGATATCCGATGAGCTTATGGATGATTATGATAATAATAAAATCATGGGCTTGAATGATTCGCGGTACATCCTTCTCGAACTTCCTTCAAACCATGTGCCGAGATATACGGAACGATTGATCTATGATTTGCAAATGAAAAGAATGACACCGATCATTGCTCATCCAGAGCGGAATTTGGAAATAATAAAAAATCCGCAACTTCTAAAAGAACTAATATGGAAGGGAGCGTATTCACAAATAACGGCAGGGAGCATCACAGGTAAATTCGGATGGAGAACAAAAAGATTTTCCAAATTTTTAGTTCACTCAGGTCTTTCTCATTTTATTGCATCAGATGCTCATAATGTTGGAAACAGAGGGTTTCAAATCCGGGAAGCAAATAAAATAATTGAAAAGAATTTTGACAAAGAAGCAGTGAACGGCTTTAAAGAAAATGCCGAGAATGTTCTGTACGGAAAGAGAGTCAAGGAACTCTTGTTTCATTAAAAATAATAATATAGGGAGAAGTAGATTTGACATATTATAACCGGCTTTTCACATTAGTCTTACTGGACGCCATGATTGTTGTGACAGCTGTAATTTTAAGTTATTGGTTATTACATCCATATGATGAAATTCCAGCATTCGCCCTGACTAGTACGTTAATTTTACTTGTGTGTCATTATTTCTTTACTGCTTATTTGAAACAGTATAGGAAGGCTTGGGAGTACGCCAGTATCAGTGAAATGTTCAATGTGTTTAGAGCGACGACCTTTTCCATTGCCATTACGACGGTCATTCAGCTGTACTTTACCCATTTTCTATATATGAGGGAACTGTTAATTACATGGATCCTGTATATGGTCATGATAGGGTGCTCACGATTGGCATGGAGAGTCTATTCTAATCGATGCATTAAGCAATCACCCAATAAAAAAAGGACGTTGATCGTAGGAGCTGGATCTGCCGGGACGATGATAACGAGCCAGTTGTTAAAGTCCAGCAATATAAAATTAGTCCCAGTTGCATTCGTAGATGATGATAAAACGAAGCTAGGTTTAGAAATCTTCAACATACCAGTGGTCGCAGCTACAAAAAATATCGCTCAAGTGGTAGAAAGATACAAGATCGAGCATATCGTCATTGCAATTCCTTCTTTGAAAAGGGAGGAGATAAATGCCATATTCTCGGAATGCACGAAAACATGTGTAAAGACTCAAATTGTCCCTAGCCTTGAAGCGATAGTTCAAGGTAAGGTTTCAATTAATGAATTAAAAGATATCCAAATGGAGGACTTATTGGGGCGCTCACCGATTCAACTGGATGATAAAGGGATTTCGGGAAAAATTGTTGATAGTACTATTTTAGTAACGGGTGCGGGCGGTTCGATTGGATCTGAAATCTGTCGTCAAATCATGAAATATAATCCCGCTAAAATTGTATTGCTTGGGCATGGCGAAAACAGCATATACGCGATTGAGTTGGAATTGCTCGAAGCTTATGCAGATACAATAGAGATTGTGACCGAAATTGCAGATATTCAGGACCGCAGGAGAATGTTTCAGGTCATCGACCACCATCGTCCAAACATCGTCTATCATGCTGCGGCTCATAAACATGTACCACTTATGGAGTCCAACCCTAAAGAAGCGGTGAAAAATAACATCATAGGCACGATGAATGTTGCGGAGGCATCGGAAGCTAGCAAGGTGAATATTTTTGTCATGGTTTCTTCTGATAAAGCCGTAAATCCGACAAGTATTATGGGTGCCTCTAAATGTTTAGCCGAAATGATGATCCAGAATAAGAGTTTGGCAAGTTATACAAAATTCGTGACGGTTCGTTTTGGGAATGTCCTTGGCAGTAATGGCAGCGTCATCCCACTTTTTAAAAGGCAAATTAAAAAAGGCGGGCCTTTGACAGTTACGCATCCGGACATGATTCGCTATTTCATGACCATTCCCGAAGCTTCGAGATTGGTCATTCAGGCAGGGGTTTTGGCCAAAGGAGGAGAGGTCTTTGTATTGGATATGGGTGAGCCTGTCAAGATTGTCGATTTTGCGAAAAAGCTCATCCAACTGTCAGGTTACAACGTTGAAGATATCGGGATAACCTATACAGGAATTAGGCCTGGTGAAAAATTATATGAAGAACTACTTGGAGAAGATGAAGTTTATGCCAATCAGATCTATCCGAAAATTCATATTGGTAAACCTAGAGAAGTAAGTTGGGATGCAATAAAAGATATTATCACAACATATGATGACTTGAGCGAAGAAACGTTAAAAGAAAGAATGTTGGATTTAGCGAATTATAGGAAGGTTCACAAAATCCCCGTAACGTGACAATTTCCTGAAGAGGGTTTTGTGAAGAAGGTAAAGCAAGTGTTATAAATGGTTTTTGAAATCGCATCAAATACCAGGTTGGCAGAGTGATGCATGAATACAAATAGAGCGATGAATTCAATGTGTTATAAGAGTTGAAGATAGTGAAGAATTATAGAAAGAAACGAGTGGGAATTCGATAAAAGCAGCAAAGTAAAAACTATGATTCTGTGAATTTATCCGAAGAATTCCCTCGTTACTGGTAACCATACACAATGATGATTTGGGAGGGAAAAATGAAACGGGCTTTTGAATTATTGATATCTTGTCTGGCGATCATATTCATTTCTCTTCTTATGATACTTATCGTCATCCTCATCCGTTTGAAATTGGGTTCACCTGTCATTTTTAAGCAGCAGCGCCCAGGTCTTAATGGGAAACCCTTTTATCTGTATAAGTTTAGAACGATGACAGACGAAAAAGATGAAAAAGGGAACTTGGTTCCTGATGAGAAGAGATTAACGGATTTCGGCAAATTACTCAGGAAATTAAGTTTGGATGAATTACCGCAGTTGATTAATGTCATGAAAGGCGATGTGAGTTTTGTAGGTCCACGGCCATTATTAATGGAATATCTCCCATTATATACTGCCGAACAAGCAAGAAGGCATGATGTCCGTCCAGGAATGACGGGTTGGGCACAGGTAAATGGCCGCAATGCAATCTCATGGGAGAAAAAGTTTGAGCTTGATGTTTGGTACGTAGAAAATCAATCCTTTTTGTTGGATTTGAAAATCATCTATCTTACCTTGATTAAGGTATGTAAACAAGAAGCCATTACACAAGAAGGGCATGTCACAACCCAAAAATTTGTTGGATAATGGGATGAATGATTTGCCAGCATAATACCTGAAAGAAGTATTGAACCTGGAGGGAACGACGAGAAAACCTCTAGGTTCCGTAAATATTTTTCTTAAAGAAACTCTAAATTAGAAGATATCAGAAGTGATTTGGATTGAAGAAAATCGTGGTAATCGGTGCAGGCGGCCACTCAAAGGTTGTTCAAGATATTATTGAAGCAATGGGTGAGTATCGCCTCATGGCTATTTTGGATGATCAATATAGCGCGCTGAAAAAAGAAGGAAATGTGTATTTTGGTCCCATCTCAAGCTTTAAGAGCTTGTTCATCCATTTTGAATGTAAGTTAATTATTGCGATAGGTACGAACGATTTGCGATTTAAAATCGTAAACGAGCTGAGTTTAGATGTAATGGATTATGAGACAGTCATTCATCCTACTGCTGTCATAGGTCAAAATGTCTCGATAGGAAAAGGAACAGTCATTATGCCGAATGTCGTCTTGAACGCAGGTGCGAGAGTGGGGAACCATGTCATTCTTAACACATCTTCAGTCATTGAGCATGATACTCATCTGAATGATTTTGTTCATATAGCACCAAGTGCAACCCTGACAGGAGCTGTCAAGATCGGAACTGGAACCCTGATGGGAGCTGGATCCACAGTCATACCAAGCATCACGATAGGGGAATGGTGTACAGTTGGGGCCGGATCAACCATTATTAAAGACATTCCTCATGCATCAACCGCTGTGGGATCCCCAGCAAGGATAATAAAATAAGGAGTGTGTAGGATGGAGTATAAAAGGATTTATCTTTCTCCTCCCCATATGAGTGGAATTGAACAAATGTATGTAAACGAAGCATTCGAGTCGAATTGGGTTGCACCTCTAGGACCGAACGTAAAAGCTTTGGAAGAAGAATTTGCCAAATATGCAGGTACAAAAGGGGCCTTGGCAGTAAGTTCAGGCACAGCTGCCATTCATTTGGCATTGCAAGTATTGGGAGTCACCACTGGTGATACCGTATTCTGTTCTTCATTAACTTTTATAGCAAGTGCAAATCCTATCGTCTATCAAGGGGCGGAGCCTGTTTTTATTGATTCTGAACCTGATACATGGAATATGTCTGCTAGAGCATTAGAAAGAGCATTGGAAGATGGGAGAAGAAAACAGAAAATTCCAAAAGTAGTCATTTTGGTGCACTTGTTTGGTCAGAGTGCAAAGGTGGATGAGATCATGAACATCTGCAGGAAATATAAGGTTGCTTTGATAGAGGATGCAGCTGAATCCCTTGGAAGCACATATAAGGGGAAGCAAACCGGGTCGTTTGGTGATATAGGGATTTATTCGATGAATGGAAATAAAATCATTACAACTTCCGGTGGCGGCATGCTGGTATCGAATCAAGGAGGATTTTTGGATAAAGCTCTCTATTTATCTACACAAGCACGTGATCCAACCATTCACTATCAGCATAGCTCTATCGGATATAACTATCGTTTAAGTAACATTCTAGCTGGAATTGGTCGTGCCCAATTAGAAGTGTTAGATGAGCGTGTAAAAGCGCGAAGGGAAATTTTTGATCGGTATAAAAAGTCGTTGGAAAACATACCTGGCATTACCTTCATGCCAGAGTTAAAAGGTACGATGGGGAATCGCTGGTTGACGGCTTTAACAATAGATGACAAAGTCACGGGAGTACGAAACCTTGACGTAATCAATGCGTTAGAAGCAGAAAACATTGAATCAAGACCTGTATGGAAACCGTTACATTTACAGCCTGTCTTTAAAGATGCAGCCATTTTTACGGAAAGCGATGATAAAAATATTTCTAATATGTTATTTGAACAAGGTCTATGTTTGCCATCCGGTTCCGGTATGACAATAGAAGATCAAGAACGTGTAGTGGCAATTGTAAAGGAAGTACTTGAACCGTCCAAAATAAATGGGTGAGTTGTTGATGCGTTACGATACTTGTGACATTAAAGTTACATGGACAAGATATACTAAAGCCTGCTTAATAACCTTCCTTACAATGAAAAGGAGGCCATACGAAAATATGAGAAGGACATTTAAACTGATCTATCAAGATATCGACAGGTTAGCATGTTTATCAAATAAACGAAGTGGTTTGTATGAGAGAGAGATAGAAAATACTAGAAAAAGACTAGTTGAAAATATAAAAGCGATAGAACTGCATTGCATCGTATTCAATAATGAAGATTCCAGATAAATATTTCCTTATGTTTTCTGTACCTTCTGAAAAAAGGTGATTGTATTATTAATTTTTGAAGTCTGTTTTATTCTACAATAGAAATGAGCGTGCTTAGATTACGTTTGATGTGTAAAGGGTTGCTGTTTAAGAGAATAACAGAAGACGCACCGCTTTAAGATGGTCAGACTGGCGAGAAACCCTCCACATTCTTTTTCGTCCCTTTATTTCGATTCTTGCTTTCAGTGGAATCACTATAAAAAGGTAGGCTATTCCTTTTTTTGATTCACCATATACGGTCATCGATATTGCTCCGTTTAAAGTGTTGCTCTAACTAATAGGAGGCGCCTCATTCTTTTTATAGTGAATGCACTACAAGTCCACTATAAAAGAATGAGGTTTTTTAATATCTTTTATACGAAAAAGAAAACCTTAATTGCTCATCGATACATCATGAAAAAAAAGTAACATGTTCCATAAATGAAATGATTCATTGCTAATTTGAAATGTTCTAGCTGATTAAATATCTTTTAGAGATATATGACTCGTAAGCAACTAGACATACTATTTGAAGGACATGCTTCCTTGCTTATGGAGATAAGCAAGGAGAGGATTCCGACAGAGTCAAGGTTACTAACAAATATGGAAACTCCTGCGGGAAGGTAGTGTAAAAAAGTCTAAAAGCAGGGTTAGGTGCAATGTGCTTTTTCAGATAAACATGTAAATGGTATTAACTTAATATAAGTACTTTTTGAAATTTCAAGGATTAGCTGACTTCAAAAATTAATTTCTTCGTACCAAATATGAAACGACACTTGGATGAAACTATGTTACGTTTGGGTAGTAAGTAGTATTTGTTTTCTACCATTCTAAAAAAACATGTATAAACACGATGGGTAAGTAGGTATTAGTGCTTAAATCCAACTATACAATAGTTTAATAAGAAAATATGAAAATCCATTGAAGTTAAAGGTGATTTTATGAATAGATTTAATGACCGTTATTCAAACCTTTTATATTATTTATTCTATGAGGATAATTGGTGCAGTTTAAACGAACTATCAAAAAAAACAGGTTTTTCGAAAAGTACATTATGGCGGGATATTTTTCATATGAGTTCAAATCTCCCACCTGAATGGAAAATCGAAAAGAATGAAGTACAGGGCGTAAGATTACTGAAACCTAAAAACGGTACATTGGAAGAACTTTGGTTTCATCTGAAAAGTGAAAATACGTATTTTCAAACACTGGATTTAATTCTTTTTAACAATGGAGTAACGATAAAATACATGACTCAAAGAGTTCATGTCAGCCGCTCAACAGTTTACCGACAGTTAGAGAAAATTGAAGAAGTAGTACAAAGTGCCGGAGTTCAATTATCAAAAAGCCCATATAAAATTGTTGGCGATGAAAAAAAGATTAGAAGATTCATCATGCAATATGTAGAGTATATGTCCGTCAATTTAAATGATTTTATTACATCCTTCGATCTTAAGGAATTTCAGGACACACTATTGGAGCTATTAAAAGAACATGCAACTTCTTTACACATGGGGGCGATACAAAGGTTAGCTATCATCCTTCACATTTCAAACATCCGCATATCCCATAATTGCTTCGTATCATTCTCAAAAACGGTTTATATTGAAAATGAAAAATCAAAAGCATATGAAATATCAAAGCAACTATTCAAGTTCATGAAAAAATGTTCAAGCAGGGAGAAACAGATCCACGAAATCTTATTTTTATCTTTATATTTAATAAGCGAAGAAATGTCATTAAATCGTACGCAGGAGCTTAGGCACATTCGTTCCAGGCTTAATTCGGACAGTGGTAAGCCTTTAAGTCACTTTTTAATTACCTTATCAAAAAAAATAGGATTGGATGTTTCCCAAGATGATATTTTCATGTACGAATTTGCACAAACACTTCGTGGGATCTCCTTTGATTTACAACTAAAAACAGATACTAGAATAAATAGCATTTTACAATTCGTACCATATTTCGAAAAAAATCCGTTATTTGCTATTATTGAAGAAATAGCAAATAATATCTCGAATGAATTCACAATATCTTTTGAAAATATTGAAATATTGGAAATCTTCATGTTGGTCCAAGCCTCTATATTAAGAAAAAAAAACCAAATGGTCATAGAGACTGCGTTAGTATGTCGATCATATGTAGAGAAAGATTATATTCGTGAAGTATTGAAACATCATTTCGGAAACCAGTTAAATATTTATGTAATGGACTTATCTGATATAGATTCACTTTTCAGGAAAAATGGATTCGATATTTTAATAACAACAGATTTAGGGCAGTTAATTAATATTGAACACATTCCCATTTATAAAGTTTCTTCCTTTCCAACTCCTTCCGAATTAAAAGAAATTAAGATGTTTACTCGAAAGAATTTTATTGATAGGTATGGTTTAAACCCAAATATCTTATATCCATTTGATGAAGACTTTGATTGAGTTTAGTCACAGTGCTTAAAATAGAGCAATGCCCCGCTTTGATGTATTTAGGCATTTAATCACTTTCTACCTTTACCCCCTGATAATGAACAGTAATATTCAGCTAATAAATTACCACGTCATTAAGCCCAGGTGTTTTGTTTTTTCTCCAAAGGGAGAAGGTGAGTCTATAACAATATTTACCAGATTATCCTTTCGAAATTAGAAACTATGTGAAATGGTTTTATAAGTTTCATCAATGGAGCGATAGGCTGCAAACCATCCATAATTAAATGATGGACATTATCATTTAATCTTGTTTTGCAAGGTGTTCGTTGAAGATGAATATGGAATTGGCTGTGACCGAGTAAGCAACATAACTACCGCTGCTGCTAAAGAAAATGGCCCCGGTGCAATACCGAGACCATCGCCGCTTAAGGCTTTTTATATTATTTAAATAATGTGTCACTGTTCTCTTGTAGTATGTTGTTTTAATAAAAGGTCACTAGCAGCTTTAATGAGTCGATACATATTCGTTTTTTCCTGCACGCATTCCAACAATGAAAATAAGTGCAGATACAACGACTAACATCAATAAGGGAATCGTCCAACTGTGAGTTACGTCATGGAGCCCTCCGAATAAAACTGGCCCAACGGCAGCCAAGAGGTACCCAAATGATTGAGCCATTCCTGATAATTCCGTCGCCTCATGGGTACTTTGTGTTCGAAGACTAAAGAACATCATCGATAAACTGAATATGGTTCCGACACCAATCCCGATCAAGATCATGCATACTGGGATAAACAACTTGCTTCCGTACAATATGCCGAAGATCCCTACAACAAGGAAGATGACCGGTGGGACCACTAACAAGCGCTGACTTTGCATGTGTCCAGCTATAATTGGCATAATGAATGTTATCGGAATGACGGCAAGCTGCATGATGGAGAGCATCCAGCCAGCATCATCAGCGCTCAGGCCTTTTTGTTCCAGGATTTCCGGCATCCAGGTAATTACTGTATAGAAAATAAATGATTGCAATCCCATGAAAAAAGTGATCTGCCAAGCTAAACCAGAACGCCACAAGTTTATGTTTTTTATGACGGCCGTTTGTACATCCTTGTCTGACTTGAATGGTCGTCGTAATTGCGGGATCCAAAAGAAAACGGTAATAAGAGATAAAATTCCCCAACATCCAAGGGCACCAGCCCATCCTAATCCAGATGACGAAGCAATCGGAATGCTGATCCCAGATCCTATTGCGCCACATAAATTCATGGAAACGGCATAAATCCCTGTCATCAAACCGATCCTGCTTGCAAAATTATGTTTAATTAGACTGGGTAATAATACATTGCCGATGGCGATGGCTAACCCAATTAAAATGGTCCCTAAGAACAATGATGGTACTCCTCCAATGGAACGGAGCATAATCCCGATCGTTAATAATATCAAAGACACGAATAGGGTGAGCTCCATTCCAAATCGCCGTGCTATCCTAGGGGCAAATGGTGATAATAATGCGAAAGAAAGCAAAGGCAATGTCGTTAAGGAACCTGATAGTGTATTGGATATACCCAGATTATCACTTATTGAAGTGACAAGTGGGCCTACTGATGTTAAGGGAGCCCTTAGATTGGCCCCGATAAGAATGATTCCGATAATGAGAAGTCCCATTCTCGGTTTAATATCTATTTTTGGTTGTTCCAGTTGATCTGCCGCTTGATGAATGCCCATAATATGTCCTCCGTATTTACTTTAAAGATTTTTTAAATCGTGCAATGTATTCATTCACTGTTTCGATTGCCCGATTTACATCTTGTTCGATGATGGCCTCGACAAGACTACAATGAATGTTTAAATGAAAGTTCTCATCAGTACTCATCTCAACGATCTGATGGATGGAGTCATGCAGGGAATCTTCCATATGTTCGTACAAATCAATCAATAAATCATTATGTGATGAGCCCATAATCGATTTATGCAACAGTATATCTGCTTCTTCATAAGCCTTGATATCCTTCGCTTCAGCAGCATTCCGACATGCTGTTATATGAATCTGCAACTGTTCTATATCTTCTTTGTCACGTCTTAGTGCGGCTAACTGGGCTCCCTCTCGTTCAAGGGCATGACGGACCTCTAACGTTTCTAATAAACTTGACTGCTGGATCCTTCTTTGAAATGCAGCCCCCAGGGCACTTGATGACTTTACGAATGTTCCTTTTCCTTGTTTAGTTACTAAAAGACCTGCATACACAAGTGATCGTACAGCTTCTCTTAATGTATTTCTGCTTACATCGAATTGTTTGATCAAATCCATTTCAGGAGGAATCTGATGTCCGATCTTCCATTCGCCTGATTCAATTAAAGCTTCGATTTGGAAAACCACTTGCTCTACAAGTGATAAACGATTTGTTTTAGATATGGTCAATATGTACACCTCGAATTTGTAGGATGATTGGGTCATTGGTTATTTTAACATATGTATGTTGAAAATATAAACAAAGAATTTTTTGTTCATATACCTTCCCCTTCAATCGCCACTTCGGCTGCATAGTGGACAAAAGTCCATAGAAGAAAGCCCTGAAATCAAGTTTCAGGGCTTTCTTCTAACATTTTCTATTCTTAAGCTGCTTTTTTTTGTTTGACAATAAAAGAGAGAAGGATCAATATTCCTAAAGTGACGAGACATACAGTGGTACCAATAATATTTTGTTTATTAAAGATGAAAGCCAAAAAGATAAAGCTTAAAGCTGTGATAGCAAATATAGTTGTGTATGGGAACCACTTTACCCGGAAACCTGATTTGTCTGTATATTGTTTACGGAGCTTCAGTTGCGCAGAACATATACTGATCCATAATAGTAAAACTGTGAAGCCAGGGATAGCCATTAGATAGCTTAATATCAGATCGGGAGTCAAATAGGATAAAAACACACCAACTAATATACATAATGTCGTTAAAATTATCCCATTAATGGGGATGCCCTTTTTGGTTATTCTTAAAAATGGCTTAGGGGCTTCTCCGTTCTGAGAAAGAGTGAACAATGTCCTTGATGTAGCGTATATACCTGAATTTGCAGCTGATAAGACAGCTGTTAAAAGAACGAAATTCATAATATCCGCTGCTCCAGGGAGACCTGATAGGCTGAAAACCTGAACGAAGGGACTTTCTACAGTGCTAACTTGGTTCCAAGGTAGCACTCCGCAAATAATAAGAATGGGCAAGACGTAAAAAAGGACCACCCGCCATACTGTTCCTTTAATGATTTTTGGTATAACCTTCTGGCTATCTTTTGTTTCCGTGACGGCTACACCAATTAATTCTGCACCCCCATATGAAAACATGACAATTAAAAGTGCACCTAGCATGCCTTCAATGCCTTTCGGGAAAAAACCACCATGTTCTGTGTAATTAGCAAATGAAGCAGAACTAGGGAAAATTCCAAGTAGGATCAAAGCTCCTAAAATGATAAAAGCAATTAACGTTATTATTTTAATACCTGCAAACCAAAACTCTAGTTCACCATAGTATTTTACTTGAAACAAATTTATTCCGATTACAACTGATGCGCAAAGTATACTTAACAGCCACAATGGTACAGAAGGAAACCAATATTGTAGAAAGCTTCCAGCCGCTACTATTTCTACGATGATCACGATAATCCAGTTAAACCAATAGAGCCATCCGACAATGAAGGATAGTTTAAATCCAAAAGCTTTATTTATGAGATGTTGTACGTTCAAATTAGGAAAAACGGTTGCCATCTCTCCTAAAGCCGCCATTACTATAAATAAAAGTAGTCCTCCTATTAAATAGGCGATCACAACACTTGGACCAGCCATATTTAATGTTTCTGAACTCCCCTTGAAAATCCCTGTTCCTATCATTCCGGCCAATGCAATAAACTGGACATGCCTTGGTAATAAGCCCTTTTTTAAATCTGGATGAGTCTTTTCCATTTTATTCATGCCTTTCATGA
>NZ_JBHXAS010000048.1:0-35817 GCF_042727425.1 Peribacillus sp. NPDC060253 | reverse complement strand
TTCTTATATAGTATAAATTATTTAACATGTAATTCAAGTAGTTACAAGTTAGAAAGATGTGCAAGAATAAATTAATTCATTCCATTATCCTTTAAAAGAAAGGCCGTTTAGTCAGTGGCAAAAATAAAAGGTATGTGTAATTGACAAAACATCATGGTGAAACTTAACATGTAAATGAACCAGTTACAGGTAGGGAAGGAAAGGGGGAAATGAAATCGGCTTTAATGGTTCCTTATAGGTTCCACTATGGCTGTATAAGGAAATTCTAAACAACTACAACAGATATGGAGGTATAAGGTGTCTAATACAAAAAACAAAAAAAATAATAATCAAAAACAATCTTCTGCATTCACGTTTTGGATCATAGGATTAATCGCTGTAATCATTATTGGCTTTATATTTTTGGCAAATAGAAAAGGCGAAGATACAGCTGTTTATGAAATCGATTATAAATCACAGCCTTTTTTGGGAGATAAATCGGCTCCTGTTCAAATTGTTGAATTCGGTGATTATAAATGTCCAGTATGTAAGACATTCGAGGAGCAGTTTTTTCCTTCTATAAAAAGTGAATTGATTGATACTGGAAAAGCGCAATTTTATTTCATGAATTTTTCGTTCATTAACGTCGATTCAACTAGATCTGCTAAATTTGCGGAAAGTGTTTATCAGGAATTAGGAAATGATACTTTTTGGAAATTTCATGAGTTGTTATACAGTAAGCAGCCAGATGACCCGAAATATGAAAAGGAAGATGTATTTACGGACAAGTTTTTAGAAGAAACATTGAAAGAAATCGTCAATGACAGCGATGCAAAAAAGGTCGTTTCTTCTTTTAAAGCCGAAAAATCCGAGGACCAATGGAATAAGGATATGGAGATAGCCGACGAATTGGGCGTATCCGGAACACCTTCCTTATTTGTTAATGGCAAGAAGTTTGAAGGGAATACAATTGATGACTTAGTGAAAATGGTTGATGAAGCAGCGAAGGAGAAATAGTTGATGAACAAGCCACTATTATTTTCTTGGATCCTGTCCATCATGGCCACTGCGGGAAGTCTCTATTTTAGTGAGGTTCTCCATTATGTACCTTGTACCTTTTGTTGGTATCAAAGGATCTTTATGTACCCACTCGTTATTTTATTAGGCCGGGCCTTTTATGAGCAAGACCTGAAAATTTATCGATACATCCTCCCATTATCAATTTTGGGCATGTTGGTGTCAGGGTATCACTATTGTCTGCAAAAAATCCCAGCTTTACAACAATTCGAAATGTGCCAAAGTGGTGTTCCTTGCTCAGGTGAGTATATAAATTGGTTAGGGTTCATCACGATTCCGTTTTTGGCCTTTATTGCTTTTACTCTCATTACTGTATGTATGGGATTGCTAATGAGCAAGAATCGGAAGAACTGATTGGTAATATGATAAGCGCACCATTCCTACATGGAATGGTGCTTTTTTATCGCAGAACAGAAACGGAATATAAGTGGAAATTGGAATATTCTACGAAAATTGCAATATATCAGCGAAAATTGTAATATATCTGCAAAAAATGGCAATTTATCTTCGAATTGCAACACCATCCTCCATACTAAAGAATTGACAAATCGCTAACATGTAATTTATATTATTACATGTAACTAATTTTATTACAATTAATGTTTCGCAAACGATATAGGAGGAATGAAAAATGAAAATAGGTATTATTGGTGCAAGCGGAAAAGCCGGAAATCTAATTTTAAAGGAAGCAATGACTAGGGGACATGAAGTTACGGCCATAGTCAGGGACGAAGCCAAAGTTCAAAATATCGCGGCTTCCGTAGTGGAAAAAGACATATTCTCGCTGAAAGCAGACGATATTAAAGAATTTGATGTGATCGTGAATGCCTTTGGTGCTGCTCCAGGGAAAGAAAATCTGCATGTGGATGCAGGAAAGGTCTTAATTGAGGCCATGAAAGGTGCTCCGCAAACTAAACTGATTGTTGTGGGCGGAGCTGGAAGCCTGTTCGTTGACGAGGCGAAAACGATTCGTGTACTGGATACGCCTGAATTCCCTAAAGAATACTTTGCTACAGCATATAATCAATCTAAAAACCTCGAGGATTTACAAAGTGCCAATGGCATTCAGTGGACCTTCATCAGTCCTTCTGCCTTCTTTGATCCGCAAGGAAATCGAACAGGTGGTTATAAATTGGGTAAAGACAACCTGCTTGTAAACTCGAAAGGCGAAAGTTATGTAAGTTATGCCGATTTTGCCATTGCAGTACTTGATGAAATTGAAAATCCGCAACACATCAATCAACGCTTTACCGTTGTATCCGAAGCTGAATAATTTTTCCATAGCGGGCGTCGATCCTGTCTTACAGAAACAACTTTTCAGTAAGACAGGGGCGATGTCAACCATGCCTAATCCATAGACAGACATTACATTTCCAGATTATTCCTCCATTCAAATTCATCAGGATATCCCCCCGTTGTAATAAAGCAAACTTTTTTATGTTGAAAAGATTGACTGATGTCTATTTATTGCTGATAATATAGCGAAGATAGTCCTATTAACGGCTTTTTTATTTCATGCAATACTGTTAGTTTTTGCTATAATTATTTAGATTTACCAACGGAAACCAGGAAGAAAGAAGGATTATGTGAAAATGGATTGGAAAAGTTCTTATAACTCATGGGTGAATTTCGGTTCCCTTGATGAGGAAATGAAATCATTACTTAACAAGATGCAAAATGATGAAAAAAAGATTGAAGATGCGTTTTATAAGAACTTGGAATTTGGCACAGGTGGTATGCGCGGGGAAATCGGGGCAGGTACGAATCGGATGAATCTTTATACAGTCCGCAAAGCGACATTGGGATTGGCTCATTATCTGCAATCAATCGGTGATGAAGCAAAACGCAGAGGTGTCGCGATTGCCTATGATTCACGTTTTAAATCACCTGAATTTGCCTTGGAAGCAGCCAAGACCTTGGCATCAGAAGGTATTAAGGCTTACCTATTCGATGAGTTAAGGCCAACACCAGAGTTATCCTTTGCCGTTCGTGAACTGAATGCCTATGCTGGGATTGTTATCACGGCAAGTCATAATCCTCCGGAATATAATGGTTATAAAGTGTACGGACCAGATGGTGCTCAACTTCCTCCGGCAACGGCTGATAAAGTGATTGAATTCGTGGATGCAATTGAAAATGAACTGACCATTTCAGTAAAAGATGAAGAGACATTGAAAGCACAGGGCCTCATTGAAATTGTCGGTGAGGATATCGATGCTGCTTATAATGAAAAATTGCTTACAGTTCCCGAAAACAAAAACTTAAGTGAAGAAGTTGATGTGACAGTAGTGTTCACGCCACTTCATGGCACGGCAAATAAGTCGGTAAGGCGGGCTTTACAAGACCTGGGGTACGACAAGGTTCATGTTGTAAAAGAGCAGGAATTGCCTGATCCCAATTTTTCGACGGTAAAATCCCCTAACCCTGAAGAACATGCCGCATTTGAAATGGCTATGGAATTAGGAAATGAGGTATCGGCGGACTTGTTGATTGCAACCGATCCGGATGCTGATCGTCTCGGTATAGCCGTTAAAAATAATGATGGAGAATATGTGGTGCTTACAGGTAATCAAACAGGGGCACTTATATTGGATTATCTGTTAAAAGAAAAGAAATCAAAAGGCACTTTACCTGAAAATGGCGTTGTTTTAAAAACGATCGTAACGTCTGAAATCGGGCGCAGGATTGCAAAGGAATATGGTTTAGGGACAGTTGATGTATTAACCGGTTTTAAATTTATCGCTGAAAAAATAAACGAATATAAGGTAAGTGGTAAGCACACCTTCTTATTCGGTTATGAAGAAAGCTATGGTTATTTAATCAAGGATTTTGCCCGTGATAAAGATGCAATCCAAGCAGCCGTTCTTGCCGTGGAAGTTTGTGCTTACTATAAAAAACAGGGTATGAACCTTTATGAAGGGTTGCTTAATATCTTTGAAAAGTACGGATATTACCTTGAGGGGCTTCAATCCCTGACTTTAAAGGGGATTGAAGGCGCTGGGCAAATCCAAGGGATCCTGAACCAATTCCGTGAGAATCCTCCAAAGCAAATAGCTGGAAAAGCTGTAAAGGTACAGGAAGATTATCAAAGCAGCATGAAGCTAACGGTGGGCACCAATAAGGAGGCAGTCATTGATTTACCTAAATCAAATGTAATTAAGTACTTCCTTGAGGATGGCACTTGGGTTTGCTTACGACCATCTGGCACAGAACCTAAAATCAAATTCTATTTCGGAATCCAAGGTGAAAAGATGGAAGAAGCTGAGCTGAAATTGAAGCAAGTCATGAATGCTTTTATGGAAACAATTAATGGAATAATTAATAGTTCAAAATAAGTCGGTCCTAGGACCTGACAGCTATATGAACAACATAAGGCCTTTTCCTGATAATCATACAGGGAAAGGTCGTTTGCATTTATTTCCATGTAGTAAAAACTGCACGAAACAGGAACAATTACTTGCATTTATGTCTGGCAATCCGGTCAAAGGTATAAAAAAAGGGTGCATGCCTTTTTCGGGGGTTTTTAATTTTGAAGAAATTGGTATATAATAAAGAATGTGAAATTGCATTCAGCCGACTAAAATATTTACAAAAAACGAGACTATGTTACTATAAATAAGTGATTAGGAACACTGACTAGTTTTATGGATCTATTTAAAAAGTCAATATGAAGGAGCTACAAAAGAATGAAAAAAGTGAAAAAGGCGATTATACCTGCAGCGGGGTTAGGAACTAGATTTTTACCTGCTACGAAGGCAATGCCAAAAGAAATGCTGCCAATAGTGGACAAACCAACTATTCAATATATTATAGAAGAGGCCGTCAAATCTGGAATTGAAGATATCATCATCGTCACAGGAAAGAATAAACGTGCGATAGAAGATCATTTTGATAATGCCTATGAGCTTGAGAACAACTTAAGGGAAAAAGGAAAATTCGATTTATTGGATAAAGTACAATACCCATCCAATTTAGCCAATATCCATTACATTAGGCAAAAAGAGCCTAAAGGCCTTGGACATGCTGTTTGGTGTGCACGAAATTTTATTGGTGATGAACCATTTGCCGTACTTTTAGGCGATGACATCGTTCAAAGCGAAGTGCCTTCATTACGTCAATTAATCAACCAATACGATGCGACAAATTCTTCTATCATTGGCGTTCAGCCAGTAAATGAAGAAGAAACACATAGATATGGGGTCATTGACCCGTTAGCCCAAGAAGGTAGAAGATACGAAGTGAATCGTTTCGTTGAAAAACCGAAACAAGGGACGGCACCATCCAATTTAGCCATCATGGGAAGATATATACTTACACCGGAAATTTTCGATTTCTTAGCTACACAGGAAACGGGAGCTGGCGGAGAAATTCAATTGACGGATGCCATCCAAAAATTGAATGAAATCCAAAAAGTATTCGCCTACGATTTTGAGGGAAAACGCTATGATGTTGGAGTTGTGGATGGCTTTGTGAAAACTACAATTGAATTTGCCCTACAACGTCCTGAATTGAGAGACGATATTTTGAAAGAACTGGAAAATATACTCAAGATGCACAAGGCAGCAACCAAATAGTCTTTTTTATATCTGATCCAAGTGAAAAAAGCCGGCTATGATAGGCTTTTTTCACTTGTCCTTTTTCTCAAAGCAAATGAAACGATGTGAATATGGTTAATTTCAATGAATGATTTGACAGAATAATCAGTTTAGTCAATGCGAAGAACCGTTTTGGAAAAGGGTAAAGATGGACTGGAAAAGGCATATCTACCATGGTTAGTCATGATAATCCTACATAATGTTTGATTACCACCAATATAATGCTTTAGCCATGAAAACATCAGAAATGCTTTTCGCTAATGAAGGTAGTTTTGAAAGGGGAAATATAATATGATTTTGGTCGTTGGCGGTGCAGGGTATATTGGAAGTCATCTTGTAAAAGAGTTAGTAAATACAGAAGAGGTTGTCATTCTAGATAATCTTTCAACAGGTTTTCGCTCACTTGTTGATTCGAAAGCAATCTTGGTAGAAGGGAATTTAGGGGACGAAGCGGTTTTGGATGAAATATTCCTTAAATACCCAATTAAAGCGGTCATGCACTTTGCTGCTAATAGCTTAGTGGGGGAGTCTGTTCAAGACCCTTATAAATACTATGATAATAATGTTGGTGCAACTCTAACATTATTGAAAACTATGATTAAGCATGATGTTAAAAATTTCATTTTTTCATCCACTGCAGCTACTTACGGGATACCAAATGTAGAGATGATTGATGAAGATCAGCCAACAAATCCGATTAATCCATATGGTCGCTCTAAATTGATGGTAGAGCAAATCTTAGGTGATTTTGCACATGCATATGGACTTCATTACGTCGTTTTACGCTACTTTAATGCGGCTGGAGCACATGAGACGGCAGAAATCGGGGAAAGCCATGATCCGGAAACACACCTGATTCCTATTATTTTACAGCATTTATTAGGTCAACGGGAAAAAATCTCCGTGTTTGGTACAGACTATGACACAGAAGATGGTACTTGCATTCGTGACTATATTCACGTTACCGATTTAGCTAAAGCTCATATAATAGCACTTCAAGCACTATTGTCCGGGAAGAAAGATACAGCAATCTACAACCTGGGGAATGGAAAAGGATTTTCAGTAAAAGATGTAATCGACACATGTGAAAAAGTCACAGGAGTGAAACCGAACATTGAGTATGCAGACCGTCGCCCAGGAGATCCAGCTCGTCTGGTTGCTTCAGCTAATAAGATATATGAAGACCTTGGATGGAAAGCAACAATAGATTTGGAAAAGATCATTGAAAGTGCGTGGAAATGGCATAAATCTCAAATGAATTAAAGGACAATAACTAATTCAATGATAGGTTACTTGGCTTTTCCAAGTGGTGAAGAACCAAAACAACGTTTCAGGTAGTAGAACGACTTACTTTAAAGTCGTTCTTTTTTTATTTTTATTACTGATGTGCGTTCTGTTATTGGCGTTCGGAGATGAGTTACCGTTGAAACGCTGGATCGAACGCTTTAATGGTGTTGCAAACAAGTATTTGAAGTTTCCGTTATTTAAACAGCAAGGAATATGAGAGTGGGGCATAGAATTAAAAGATATTGGTACTGTAAATGAGGTGGAATTTGTAAAACCAAGTTCATTAGGAGGAAGGTAGATTGTCAAATGATATAAACAGTTACATTGACTATCCAATGGCAAAAATTCCAGGGGGAGAAATAAAGTTAAGAGACGATAGAATAAAAAGCAAATGGAAAACGGAAATAAGACCGTTTCGTCTTGCTTGTTATCCTGTAACCAGGGGTCTATACTATGACATTGCCAATAAGTCACCTCATTCTTTTCATGGAGATCTAAAACCGGTTGTGAATATTTCTTGGAATGAGGCCATTTCTTTTTGTAATCTACTTTCACAGAAAGCTGGACTGAAAGCGTGTTATTCTATAAGTAATGATGGTGAAAAAATTATATGTGATTGGGAATCAGACGGTTATCGCCTTCCTTCAGAAGCGGAGTGGCAATATGCATGTAAAGCAGGGACGACTGGTTATAGATACGGAGTGCTTGATAAGATTGCTTGGTATAGCGAAAATTCAAAGAGCAAAATCCATGAAGTAGGAAGAAAGGAACCGAATGCATGGGGTCTGTATGATATGTTAGGGAATGTTTGGGAGTGGTGTTGGGATTTATATGATGAGCAAGTGTACGGCTCCTACCGAATTTTCCGAGGAGGCAGTTGGGCTGAAGAGGCCAGGGGTTGTGGGGCTTCATGTCGGCGTCGCAGCCATCCGTCATTTTGCATAGACGACCTTGGATTCCGACTCGCCCAATCTTTTTAACTACAACAATAAACCAACCTTCGGGATTTTACAGCTCAACGATAGTTAATTGACCGCCTTCTCTTGAAGGCGGTTTACTTTTGGTGAAATAGCCTTATTTTAAGAAACATCGCAGGAGAAATATTTTAAAGCTCCCTTCAAGTCCTTTTACCAAAAAGGGATTTTAATAAGGATATAGAATTACTAATCAGAGGTTTATCATTCATTTAATAGGAGATGTTCTGTTTGAAAATGGTAAGGTATTTCATTATGATGCATTCAGTAATAAGCCGAATAAAGGAAATCCGGCTGGTGTCGTCCTAGATACAGATGGGCTGACGGAAAAGGAAATGCAAGATATAGCAAAGAAGGTGGGGTTCAATGAAACCTCTTTTCCCATTAAATCCGATATTGCCGATCTTAGGATTCGTTATTTTACACCAGGTCACGAAATGAATCTTTGTGGACACGCCACAATGGCTACCATTCATGCACTGAAGACAAGGGGATTGTTGGATAAAAACGAGCTGAAGATTGAAACAGGAGCGGGAATATTGCCAATCAAGATCGATACGACCGCGGAGCAAGAGCTATACATAACGATGAAACAGGCCACCCCACAGTTTGAAGCGTTTAGCGGGGATAAGGGGGATTTAGCCAGTTCCCTAGGACTTGATATAGAAGATCTGGATGCGGAATTGCCAATTTTATATGGAAGTACAGGTTTATGGACTTTACTGGTTCCGATAAAAGAACGCAAAGCATTCAAAAAGATGAAGGCGAACAATAACCTGTTTCCACAAATATTAAAGGAAATGCCTAGAGCTTCTGTTCATCCCTTTTGCTTGGAAACGGATGATCAGGATGCCCATATGCATGCACGGCATTTTTCCTCCCCGTTTTCAGGTACGCTTGAGGACCCTGTTACAGGAACGGCTTCAGGTGTAATGGGAGCTTATTATGCAAAATACAAAAAGGGTGACCTTGAAAATGAATTGAACCTGTTAATAGAACAGGGAAATGAAATCGGTAAGGATGGCAGAGTTCACGTTACTGTTACAAAAAACCATGACACCTATGATATTGAAATTAGAGGGAATGCTGTTTACGTTAAAGAATTTGAAGTGGAGGTATAAGTAAGAGGAGGATGGCCGGTTGTCATTTATGATGGAAAAATATAATCTTTGAATTAGGAGCTACCTTTGGAACCTTTTGCAATTCCATCCTTATCTATGAACTTACAAATTCCACTGAGGCTTTGGGGAGCATGTGGATGTTATACTTTGTGCCATCCTTGATATTGCAATTATTTATTAGCCATTATTTTCACCCGCCAATTACTTTACATTCATGGATCACCCCTAACGCTAGGGAGCGTACTGCTACATGAAATGGAAGGTATGTTGAACCTGTAAAAACCCTGATGCTTGACTTGAAACGTCAAGCATCAGGGTTTTTATCAGTCTCCCATGCTCATCCCTTTTAAGGTTACGGCAGTCAGGAACAAGGTTATGCAAATGATTGAGGTGGATACGACAATCGCAATCGGTAAAGTCATTGGAAATCCCTCCTTTAGATGATGGTTACGCTGCTAAGATCGACCTTTGCTCCATATAAAAAGTTGTAAGTAAGTTTATTCATTGATGCTCCAGTAAAGTCGATTTTCTTTAAATCGGAAATCCGGAATTGAACATTGATGAGTGTGGCATCGCGAAATGATGCCATTTTCAATGAAGAACCCTCGAAAATGGTTTGGTTGAATGTTTCCCCGTCAAATATAAGACCAGATAAATTACAACCTTTAAAATGAGTCTTGTTATAAATGCTGTTCTTGAAAGTGACGCCTTTTAAATTAGCACTTTTAAATAAGGTACTCGTTAAATTGGCATTTTCAAAGATGCAATTATTTAAGTTACTGCTCTTAAATGTGCTGTTCGTTAGGTCAGAATGACTGAAATCAGAACCGCTTAAATCGCAGGAATTAAACTTCCCATCATGCACGGATACCGAGCGGAAGTCGGAATCCACTAAGCGTTGTCTGGAATAGTCCATGTTTATCGCCTGCTCCAGCACATTATATTGTAGATTGAGTGATTCCATCAGCTCTGATACTTCCCCAATCGAATCCACGGTCAGCTTATACGCTTCCTGCTCACTAGCACCATTCCTTTTATGGTCATTGTATTTTTCCAGTAAGTTTTGTAGCAGCTCTTCTTCCAATTCCTTTGCTGTTTTTGCACTTTCGTACGGGGCAAAAATGCTATGAACATGTGCATTCAGTTTTTCAATCATATATCATCTTCCTTCCTTATAAGAGGCGTTCTAGTATGCGCTTGGCCTGCTCCCAGTCATTTTTATTTTGTGTATAGGTGTCTTCCCCGATGGAGGTGATTTTGTAATATTTCCTTCTTCCGCCTTGTGTAGCATCTCCCCAGTAAGAGAGGATGCACCCGTCTTTTTCTAGACGTTTTAAGCTGGAATACATCGTAGCTTCCTTTATTTCATATTGCTCATTTGAACTCATGTATATCAGTTTACTGATTTCATAGCCGTATTTATCGCCACTTTGCAGGAGCTTTAGAATCATCGTATCTACATGTCCGCGAAGTAAGTCAGAGGATAGTTGTCGTTGAACCAAATCCTCACCTCCTTTGGTATATCTTATAGTATATTACTATGACAGTCAAGGTAATTTGGTTACACAAATATGTGTGCGATCAGTATATTTGGAGAGGGATTTTAAGAAATGGGAAACGAATATTTGGCGTACGACATATGAAGAAATGGAAGGTATAAATAAGCACTGATTTTCCATATATATAATAGCTTGAAGGAATTTTTTATGTTTTATAGAAGAAGTATGTGAAGAAGTGCAGGAGGCGGGAGTGTTGAATAATTCTTGGAATAAAATTATTTATAAGGTTTGGTCTCCAGTTTACGACAAAATCTTCAACTCACATCTCTTTTTCAATGCCAGAACAAGAATATTTGAAGAGATATCATTTCACGACAAAGGAAAGATTCTCTTTGTGGGTGTAGGAACGGGGGCAGATTTAGAGTTAATCAAGCATCTTGCCCTTGAGGTTACAGCGATCGACCTTTCACCTGATATGCTGAAAAGGGCGAAGGGGAAATATAAAAATACTTCGATCACTTTTTTAGAGATGGATGCACAGAATATGAAATTTAATAATGAATCGTTTGATTATATAGTTGGAAGTTTGATCCTTTCCGTCGTACCTGATGCAAAAGAATGTCTTCGGGAAATGAGCAGGGTTTTAAAAAAAGACGGGAAAATCATTCTATTCGATAAATTCATCTCTAATGATGAAAAGCCTTCATTCCCCAAAAGGCTTGTGAGACCCATCATTAGATTTTTAGGTACAGATATTGGCTTGCGATTTGAAGACTTGTTCAGCAGGCATGATAAGAATATGAAAATTGAAGAAGACCGAGCGATTATGCTGAATGGCATGTATAGAAAGATCATAATCAATAAACGAAAATAATCAGCTAATTTTATTATCTTTGTGAAAAGGAGTGGAAGGTATGAAATTCCCATCAAAAAAAGATTGGTGGATGTATCCCATTTTTCTTGGAATATTCTTGGCGGTTCTCTCACCGGCAGTTTTGGATAAAGACTTCGCAAGTCTATGGGTCGGCATTCCCGTCATCTGTTTACTTCTCTGGGTTTGGTTCACGACTTATTATGTCATTGAAGGTAAAACCTTAATCATTCGGTCGGCATTCATCCATAAAACCATTTCCATCCATGATATCAAATCGATTGATAGGTTATTTAACCCTTTATCCTCTCCAGCTCTTTCACTTGACCGTTTAAAAATACAATATGGCATTCATCATACTGCCCTCATCTCTCCTTTAAATCGAGAGGATTTCATTGAAGAACTATTGAAGCTGAATCCTTCAATACGGAGTAGCGTGAATGAATAGAATTTACTAAATTTCACAAATAGGAGTGTAGCCATGATAAAAGGTCTTTAAGAAGCACATTTACCAGTGTGTGATCTTGATGTCTCCATTGGATTTTATAAAAAGAATGTATAATTAAAATGTGGAATTTAATGGGAGAAGGTGATGGTTTTGTCGGAGACGATTACAACCTATGAAGATGTTTTAAATATGCTAGACTCGTTATTGCGTGAGCCAACTGCATTCTGGGATGGTTTTTATGAAAACCGTGAAAAGAAGATTCCCTTTTTTGAAAACCTCCCTGATGAGAATTTGATTCATTACTTTGATAGTGAATTACTTGGTTCAGGAAGGGTTCTTGAGCTTGGGTGCGGCCCTGGAAGAAATGCTATTTACCTTGCTCAAAAGGGGTGTTCTGTTGATGCGGTGGATCTTTCAAAAGAAGCCTTGGAATGGGGAAAAGAACGAGCGGCAGAAAAGAAAGTGCATGTGAACTTCATTCAAAGAAACATATTTGAGCTGGAAGTTGAGGAAGGGCAATATGACTTCGTCTATGATTCAGGCTGTTTTCATCATATTGCTCCACATCGAAGGATAAATTATTTGGAGATGGTGAAAAAGGCGTTAAAGCCAAAAGGATTGTACTCGATTATTTGTTTTGTTGAAGGCGGTATATTAGGTGGTGCCGATATTTCAGATTGGGAGGTATATAGGCAAAGAAGCCTTAAAGGCGGATTGGGTTTTAGTGAAGAAAAAATTAAAACGATCTTTAAGGACTTTGAAGTGGTGGAAATACGTAAAATGAGGAATATGGAACAATCAAAAGAAGCCTTTGGGGTACAAGGTTTATGGACGGGTTTATTTATGAAAAAGTAATTCTTGAGATAGGAGAAATGGTGATAAGATGGAGTTATGAGGTTGGGGATAGCTTGGCTGAATGTCACCAAAAGGGGATCTGGAGCAGATCCTTTTTTTGCGTTTTAAAGAGGAGGGTGATGAAAAAGGTTGATTTGTTAACTAAAATAAAAAATGGTAAACTATAACAATAAATGAAGTGAATCAAAATGCTGCAATCCTTGGGGGGGACTTGATTTACCAGATAAATAGAAAAAGAGCAGAACCTTTTTTTTTTTCTAAATCGGTGATTTTATGGTTTTCAAAAGCAGCTGAGAAGGTATATGGAAAGAGGGCTGTTACCCTTTCAAAACCCTGATAATGGCCGATTCAGTCTTGAGAGCGTTAAATGTATCGTGTGCCGAGACCATTTGGAATACTAAAAAAATAAATAGGTGGAGAAGTCTATGCATAGAAATAAAGAGCTATATTCCTTTTTATTAGGTAAGGCAACACAAATGACTGAGGATTGGTACGCAACATTGAATAAAAATGATAAGGCGGGGGTTTATAGCTCACCTGATCCCCAAGTTATAAAGAAACTGAAACAGCAAAATAATGAATTCCACTTACATTTCTTTCAAATCTTCGTTACAGAGGAAAGGGAGTTCTTTAAGCATCTTGATGGTTGGATTGAAGATATCGGTAAGGATGAGCAACATTTAAAAACACCCGTATATTTCATATTGAGGGAATTTTTTCGAACGCAAGAGCAATACTTGGATTATATTGACCAATTTGTTGCATTGCATGAAGAGGAATATACACAAGAGGAAATAAACTCCTGGTATCGGATAGTGATCAGGGTTTTCAGTGAAGTGATGGAGAAGTTTACGGAAGCAAATCATAGATATGCCAATAAAATAATGAAAGCCCAACAGGCAACGATTGATGAATTGAGCTCTCCCATCATATCCCTTAAAGATAATACAGCATTGCTCCCATTGATTGGTGATATAGACACGGCGAGGGGCATGTCCTTGCTTGAAAACACCTTACAAAAGTGCGCTGAAAAAAATGTCACTAGGCTTTTCATTGACCTATCGGGCGTTCATGCGATAGATAGTGTATCTGCTCATCAACTGTCACAATTGATTGAATCCCTGCATCTGCTTGGAATCCATACAACCCTTTCAGGACTACGACCGGAAATAGCCATAACGGCAGTCAAGCTTCAATTGCCTTTTGATAAAGTGACGATAAAATCCACGCTTGCCCAAGCGATTAATACCATTAAATAATACATACGTAATCATGTCCTTGGGATGCTCGCTTTTGTGAAAATTAAGGTTTCATAAGCTTCAATGAGAAGGCCGCCATTTGGCGGTTTTTTTATCAGTAAAAGCTAGAATGATAGGATACTTAAGGCCGCGCTCTCATTATACTTACAGTTGCGAGTAAGATGTCACGGATTTTATTTCTAATGAATTGGAAGAACCTGACCAGCTGAGTTGAGGGAACATAAAATAACGGATAATAATAACATTCTAAGTAGTATCCGCGGAAATACTGCTAGCGTTGGGTGTCAAAAAAATGTGTCTGCGGATGGCCAATATAAATTTTTCATTAGATGAAGAACCTTAATCGGTAGTTGGACCTGCTCTATTAAGTCTCCCTACAAATAGAGCAGGAAAGAGTGATACGGCATAGCTTATTCAATATTAGCAAACACGGCTAGATCTTCCTTATTACCGACTACTAAAAGCATATCTTTTTCATGAATATTGTAATCGGGTGATGGTGCTATGATAATTTCACCATTACTCACGATGGCAATGACGCTGATATTATACTTTGCACGTAAATCAAGCTCTCTGAGGCTTTTTCCCTTCATGCTCATGGGGAGGATGATTTCCTCGATATTGTATTCTTTAGAGAGTTCTATATAGTTCAACATGTTAGGGGACAGGAGCTGATTCGCGACCCGTTCCCCCATATCCCTCTCAGGATAGATGACCCAGTCAGCACCAACCTTGGTGAGCACTTGACCGTGATTTTTATTAAGGGCTTTGGCAATGACTTTTTCGACCCCCAGCTCTTTTAAAAGCAAGGTGGTTAAAATGCTGGATTGCATATCATTCCCGATGGCTACGATGACACAATCAAAATTACGGATTCCCATGGACTTCAATGCCTCTTCTTCAGTGGTATCCGCAATGACCGCATGGGTAACGCTTAATTCTGCATTCTCGACTCTTTCCTCGCTGATATCAATCCCCAATACCTCTTGACCGGCCGTATACAATCTATGGGCCACACTCGTTCCGAATCTACCTAAACCGATAACGGCATATTGTCGTTTTCCCATCTTTTTCACTCCTTCATTTATGATTACCCAATCATGATTTTCCCTTTTGGCCGACGGAATGGATCTGGTTTACGCCTCATTGCGATAGCAAAGGCAATAGTCAAAGGACCCACCCTGCCTGCAAACATCGTGAATATGATGAGCATCCGGCCAACCGGTGATAATTCGGGTGTCAAACCCATTGAAAGTCCCACGGTGGCGAATGCTGAAGTGGCTTCAAATAAAATCATCAAGAAATCACTTCCGCTTTCAGTGATGGTCAGCAGAATGGTGATTATGGAAACGATGAATACGCCAATGAATGTAACGGATAACGCTTTAAAGACCGTTTCACTCACAATGCGGTGACGGTATAATACCACATCACCCTTTCCTGTAATTTGTGACCAGACCGTTCCGACGAGCGTCGCTAATGTGGTTGTTTTAATCCCGCCGCCAGTCGATCCAGGTGAAGCCCCAACGAACATCAAGAAAATGATGAGCAGTAATGTGGGCTGCGTTAAATCAGGGATATTCAGCGTATTGGAGCCTGCTGTCCTTGGTGAAACCGATTGAAATAGAGACGATAACGTTTTACCCATGAAAGATAAAGGCTGCAATGTTTTGGCATTACCGAATTCAAATAAAAAGATTAAAATGGCACCGCCTATTGTAAGGATCAAGCTAGTCATCAATACAACCTTCGTATGTACGGATAAACGATGGGTATCACGATATTCGTATAGTTCATTCATCACGAGAAAACCTATTCCCCCTAAAGTGATGAGGAAGACGACCGTAATGGTTACGAATGGATCGGATACATAAGGGGTCAAACTCCTGAATTCTCCCATTAAATCAAAACCGGCATTATTGAAATTGGATATGGAATGAAAAACCCCGTAATAAATCGCTTTGCCGATTGGCATGTCAAAAGAAAAGCGGATCGATAAGATGATGGCACCGATGCCTTCAATGATGGCCGTGAAAATTAAAAGCCGTTTTACTAACCTGACTATACCTGCCATGGATAAATTATTTAAGGACTCCTGCAAGAGTAACCTGCCTTTTAACGAAATCTTCTTGCCTAATAAGAAAAAGAAAAATGTCGCAAATGACATGAATCCTAAGCCGCCGATTTGAATCAGTGTTAAGATGACCAACTCACCAAAGGTGGTGAAAGTCGTTCCCGTATCCACTACGACAAGCCCTGTTACACATGTAGCGGAGGTTGAGGTGAATAAAGCATCCAGAAAAGCAAGACCATTTCCATTTTCAGTGGAAATCGGCAGGGTCAGCAAATAGGCCCCAATAAGTATCAAGGTGGCAAAGCCGAGTACAAGGATTTTTGGCGGATCCAATAATTTTTTTGTCATATTCAAATGATCATCCCTACCCATAAAAATATTGTTTAAAACTGTATGAATATCTTAACCATCAATCTTCTTTCCACAACTTTTTTTAAGGCATAATAAAAAGACCTACGAAAACATCACAGTTAATTTGCCACAAAAAGCGTGAAAAAAAACTCTCGATATAGGCGGTCTTATGACCTCCTTCGCTTTAGCCGACGAAGTTAGCTGACGGGTAGGATGGCGAAAGAGCAAATCTCATCCCTTCTGCAAGGCAGAATTAACCCCAAATAAGTGGGTCCTCCGTACTCAATTTCCTTGAGTCTTGGCCGAATTCTATTAAATTGATAAACGTATTCTACTCCCATCATTTAGCAGTTGTAAACCCCTATATTGTAAAAAAATATTTCTTTAACAAAACTGAAAATTTACGTTTTATTTACATTTTGAAAACGTATTGACAAATATTAGTTAGCACATTATGATAGGTTCGATTAAATCAAAAATGACAATCAGAATCGATGTACGATATACAGCATTTTCAAGTAGAACAATATATAAAATTACTTTTGGGAATGATAAAGCAATTCATTCGTATTTAAAAAGTTTTTGACATTTCATAAAAAAGGCGGGCAAATATGGAGAAGACGTACAATAGATATGTTATTAACGCGACAGGCAAAGGCGGGCAGACATATTTAACACAATGCCAGGATAAAGATGCACTAAAAAAATGGATAGCCGATCATGAGGATCAAATCATAATGAAAGAGTTAAGGATAACGGATAAGAAAAAGAACCCTTTTTTAAAATTGTTTTCTCTAAGGTAAAATCCTTGAATCCCACCATTCTTTAGGCGGCATTTTTTTATTAATTCCTGCGTTATGGCCAGGAACCTTGAAGCCGAGGAATCCATATCTTGTTTCGCTTTAGAACCCCATTTATATCAAATGGGGTTTTTTGCGTGCAAAATCGTATTATT
Source organism: Peribacillus sp. NPDC060253 (assembly GCF_042727425.1). Classification (NCBI taxonomy): domain Bacteria; kingdom Bacillati; phylum Bacillota; class Bacilli; order Caryophanales; family Bacillaceae; genus Peribacillus; species Peribacillus sp. NPDC060253. The sequence goes on along the minus strand of NZ_JBHXAS010000048.1, from coordinate 18,472 downwards.
TACAATATTATCCTATTGATGTTAAAATTTAGATGAAAACAGTGGTGAAGGGATCGCTTTCCAACCATGTTTATTGAGGGCAGTCTCCTAGCATTACGGTGGCACCAAGAAATATGATCTCGTCCACAAGATGCTTCTCTTGGGAACGGGATTTTTTTATTGCTTATATACCTCATTACGTTTAAAGGAGAGGAAACGTTGACATTCAAACATGTATTCATATCTTGGAAATATCCTTCGATCCTATTGTGCGGAATCGGAATTTCAAACTTCGGTGCATGGGTTTATTTTATCGCTCTCAATTTAATCATTCTGGATATGACGAATTCAGCCTTAGCGGTGGCTGGACTTTATATCGTTAAACCGATGGCTTCATTATTCACGAATGTGTGGGCAGGAAGCGTGATCGACAGGATAAATAAGCGGAATCTAATGGTGGCACTTGACCTATTTCGAACGGTATTCCTAGCTTTGCTGCCAACGATTTCTTCAATTTGGGTCATTTATTCCGTTGTCTTCGTGATCAATATGGCCGGGACCATGTTTGTAACAACATCAAGGTCGTATATCACAAAATTAATACCCGTAGAACAGAGAAAACGATTTAACTCATTGCGAAGCTTAATCGATTCTGGAGCTTTTTTGATTGGGCCAGCGATAGCGGGTATTCTTTTCTTGATCGGCACACCGGTCTTGGCCATCTATATGAACGCAGCAGCCTTATTGCTATCAGGCATCATAACTCTATTTATGCCCAACCTTGAAAAGGGACATTCCTTTGAACAATCCGATCGTTACCTGTCTTGGACCATCATGAAAAAGGATTGGGGGATCGTGCTGAACTTCAGCCGTAAATTTTCTTATATCATGCTCATTTATTTCTTTTTCAGCTGTATGGTCGTAATGGAAACGGCCATAGACTCCCAAGAAGCGGCGTTTGCCAAGGCCGTGCTCCTTTTGTCTGACAGCGATTATGGTTTCCTTGTAAGTATAGCCGGGGCAGGCATCATAGCAGGTGCAATCGTCAATGCTGTATCCATCAGCAAAGTGCAAATATCGTATCTAATTGGCCTGGGATCCTTATTTGTCTCAATAGGTTATATGATCTTTGCTTTTTCAACTTCGTTTACGATAGCGGCCATTGGATTTTTCATTATTGCCTTTTCACTGGCTTTTGCCAACACAGGTTTTCAAACATTTTATCAAAACAACATTCCAGTGGAAATCATGGGGAGGGTCGGAAGTATTTTTGGACTGTTAGAAGCATTGTTGATCATCATGACCACCGCAATAGTTGGAATTTCAGCTCATTTCATTTCGATTCGGTTCGTGGTGATCTCAGGTTCCGTGATCATGTTCGCTCTATCGATATTATTGTCCATGCTTAGCATGAAGACCTCGAAGAGCAGGTATTATCATATTGGTAATGTAGAGGCAAATGCGGAGGAAAAGAGATAAGTGTAAAGAGTGTATCCCATTTTAAAGGCATGTTAATGGAACATGCCTTTTATGAAGTTCATTCAATGAATGTACGTAATTGGCTGATGAATTTCAAAATTTGAAAGTGGATTTTTGCCATTTCCTCAACCGATTGCTCCTCGCAATTCTCCAGCCACTCCTGGATCACGCCTAAGATTGCAGATGTCATAAAGGCGTTCATATACTTAAGAAACTCTTCGTCTTTCGCTGCTGGATGCTGGCTGATTAAACGCTCCAACAGTACTTCTCCGAATACGCGCTTAACTTTTTTTGCAAAAGAGGGATCGCCTTTATCACCAAGAATGGCCCTCAATGCATGGGCATGCTCACTGATGAATTGAAAAATCGCTACGAAAGGTGGGTAAAGTTGTTGTTGATGAAGAGCCATAAAAACTTCTTTCGGCAAAATGGCAGTAATGCGTGCTTGAAGCTCATTCAGCAATTGCTGCTGTAAGTGATCCATCAATTCATATTTATCTACGTAATGCAAATAGAATGTGCCCCGGTTAATGTTCGCGCGTTCTGCAATTTTCTTCACTGATACTTGTGAGAACCCATCCTCTTCAACTAGTGCTATAAAATGATATTGTATCTGCGTTTTCGTTTTTTGTACCATTTCCTCATGAATCGATGCCATTCTAATATCTCCTTTCACTAAACATTTTTCCAAATGTGTTGATTGTATTAGACCAAATGCTACCTTAAAATGAAAATACATTCAACACTGTGTTAATTAAAGAGGGAGGATGTGTGTACATTGAAAAATGCGGTTACCATTGAAGGAATTGCTAAGGGCTTTCATCAAAAAAAGGTCATTGGGTCATTGAACATGAATATTGAAAAAAACGGCATATTCGGCTTGTTAGGTCCATCCGGTTGCGGTAAGACGACGTTGATTAAAATGATTGTCGGATTGATTAAGCCGGATGCTGGAAAAATCACGGTTCTGGATCATGAAGTTCCAAATGAAGCACTGTTAATGGACGTTGGCTATATGGCACAGTCCGATGCTTTATATACAGAACTGACGGGTGCTGAAAATCTAGAATTTTTTGCGAAGCTTTATCGTTTATCGAAAAAGGAACGAAGGGAACGTATTCAATACGCAGCTGAAATCGTCCAATTAACGAATGATTTGAACATTCGGGTTGCGTATTATTCTGGGGGAATGAAACGCCGTCTGTCACTAGCGGTAGCACTCATCCAAAATCCTGCGATTCTCATTTTGGATGAACCGACCGTAGGCATAGACCCTGTCCTGAAACAATCCATTTGGCAGGAACTTGAGCGTTTAAGAAATGAAGATCATAAGACGATCCTTATAACGACGCATGTAATGGATGAAGCGGAGCGATGCGATAAACTAGCGATGCTGCGTGAAGGTGAAATCATCGCATCAGGTACCCCTGAAGCTTTAAAGGCACAATATGCAGTGGAAACGCTTGATGATGTTTTTCTGAAGATTGGAGGTGAGCGGTAATGCGAATTGCCTCCCTTGTTACTCGAATTACACAGCAGATGCGCCGAGATCGGAGGACTCTCGCATTATTTTTCCTTGCTCCATTGCTCATTTTAACGCTCATGTATTTTATTTTCGATACAGAAGCGAGTGATTTGAAAATCGCTGTTACAGGCAGTGATGAAACCATGGTTAAAGCATTGGAACAAGCAGGTTTTCAAGTAACGGTGGCCGAGAAGTTTTCAAAGAAAGTAATGATTGAAAAGAATACAGATGGCTGGTTGCATGCTGAAAATGGCAAAATGGAACTGACACTTTTGAACGACCAACCGTCTCGTGCAAAGGCCGTCCAAATGCAGCTTATGCAAGGGTTGCAAGGTCATGTCAAAACCACGCCGTTGATTGAGGAGCAATATGTATACGGGGATGCCAAAACTAAGGGTTTTGATACTTTCAGTCCGATGCTTGTGAGCTTTTTCGTTTTCTTTTTTGTCTTTTTAATAGCAGGGATTGCGCTTTTGAAGGAGCGTACAAGTGGAACGTTGGAACGGTTACTTGCTACACCGATTAGACGATACGAAATCGTGGCAGGTTATGTGATCGGATATGGATCATTTGCTCTGATTCAAACGATAATTGTCGTACTATATGCAGTAAATGTATTGGATATTGTGCTAGTTGGTTCCATTTGGCTCGTTTTATTGACCAATATACTTGTCGCACTCGTTGCATTATCACTCGGTACATTACTGTCGAGTTTCGCAACATCTGAATTCCAAATGGTACAGTTCATTCCACTGGTCATCGTGCCGCAAGTCTTCTTTACCGGGATTTTTCCATTGGATGGCATGGCAGACTGGCTGCAAAAAATCGGAAAAATCATGCCGCTATATTATGCATCGGATGCCATGAACGGCATCATGTACAAAGGTTTCACGTTCACGGATGTTTCGCTGGATTTATTGATTCTCCTAGCATTTTCAGTCATTTTTATCACCATCAATATCATTAGTTTAAAAAAATATCGCTCCTTATAAATGAATCATCAATAAACGGAAAAGCCGGATTCCTGGAATGTGAGGAACCGGCTTTTTGTTTTGCTGGACATTTGAGATGAAAGGGATGCATTCCTAAAGATACTCATCGGCCGAAATATCTGGATTCAGGACGAATTAATCTTTGCATCGGTTAGTTAATCGAAAAAGTTCTCGTGCTAAATGACAGGTCAATGTTCTGCAGTTTGTTGACGCCTTGTTCAAGATGCCCTAGGATAAAAAGATATGAATTATTTGGAAGGATATAGAAGGGGGTGAACCTACATGTCTCTTAAATCGGTCATGCTTTCACTTTTGCTGTCGCAAGTCCTGTTTTTGTGCGGTTTGCCTCTTTTCCTTAAGCTCCTATTATATTTGAATCCTTTGGTGATCATGGTTGTCTGGTTTTGTATACTTCTTTTCGTTTCGTTTGTGGTTCTTTATTTTCGAGGTGAAAGGGTCAAGATTCCGCGCCTTTTGTGGCAGGCAGTCGTGTGTGGCTACAGTTTATCATTATTAGTTTTGCTGTTCTTTCGGCCAAAAGGGCAGGTTTATTCGTATAATTTGATTCCTTTTTCTACGATTTTTTCTTATTTATCGAACGATATGAACCGGCTTGTGTCATTTTATAACCTTAGCGCCAATGTAGGGTTGTTCATTCCATTCGGGCTGTATTTATTGTCCAGGGAAGGGACTGAGCTATCCGCTTTAAGGAAATTTCTTTATCCCTTCATCTCGATTTCTGCCATCGAAATCTGTCAGTATGTTTTTCGGCGGGGAAGTTTGGATGTCGATGACCTGATACTGAATGTGATTGGTGTTTACCTGGGGTACATTCTGTATCCATTGTTCACGAGAGTGGTAGTGTTCCGTTCTGGAAAAGAAAAAGGATGAGTGGCAATGACAAATAAGTTAAACGAAAGGATGTTTTTCCATGTATAGCACTTTAGAAGAATTATCGAGCCATCCTGTGTTTCATTATTTTGCAGCGATTTCCAAAATCCCGAGAGGTTCGGCTAATGAAAAAGCGATTAGTGACTATCTGGTTCGCTTCGCTAAGGATAGGGATCTAGAGGTGATCCAGGATGAAGCGCTAAATGTCATCATCAAAAAGCCTGCCACAATCGGATATGAAAGTGCACCTACCATCATTATCCAGGGCCATATGGACATGGTCTGTGAAAAGAATAAGGGTACACTTCATGATTTTGAGAAAGATCCGCTTCAATTAAGGATTTTGGGAGATATGTTGTATGCGACGGATACAACATTAGGTGCGGATAATGGGATTGCTGTTGCATATGCTTTGGCATTATTGGATGCAAATGATATACCGCATCCTACTCTCGAAATAGTCATAACGACAGAAGAAGAAACGACGATGAATGGTGCACTTGCTGTGGATCCGGCACACTTCAAGGGGGAAATGCTGATCAATATCGATTCGGAGGAAGATGGAAAGCTGCTGGTCAGCTCTGCAGGAGGAATACGTGTGCGGCAGATCCTGCCAATCGGATGGGAATCGGCTTCCGTTGTTGATGATGTAACTTATAACATCAGGATTAAAGGGCTGAAGGGCGGACACTCCGGTATGTCCATCCATAAGGAAAGAGGGAACTCCAATAAACTTTTGGGCAGAGTATTACATGACTTAACGACAGACTTCCCTTGCTTCATACAGCAAATGAATGGGGGCCTGAAGGGGAATGCGATTCCTCGTGAAGCAGAGGCGACTGTACTGATTCATGGAGAAGATGAACATAAGATAACGGAGAGAATCCAACAATGGGAAGATACTTTTAAAAGCGAACTGCAATCTTCCGACCCTGAGGTATCGATTAGTTTTGAAAAGATCGAAACGATTTCTTCAAACGTTTTTTCCAAAGAGACGATGACTAAAGCCATTGCCTCCTTACTGGTAATCCCGCATGGCGTTCAAGGAATGAGCATGGGAATAGAAGGGTTAGTGGAAAGTTCGACGAATCTAGGGGTCGTTACAACGAATGAAGCGGAAATGAAATTCGAAAGTGAAATCAGGAGTTCGGTCAAAAGCATCAAATATAATATGGTCACGCAAGCAAAGGCGATTGCCGACATGCTTGGATGCGCGCTATTGGTTGACGCGGATTATCCGGAATGGCCCTATAATCCAGATTCGAAACTCAAGAGATTATTTGAAGAGACATACAAAGAAAAATATCATGAAGATATTGAAATCATTGCTGTCCATGCAGGCATCGAGTGTGGGGTATTCATAGATAAGTTACCTGGGTTGGATACAGTTTCAATCGGACCGGATATGTTTTCCGTACATACTCCTGATGAACACTTAAGCATCCCCTCGACCATAAATAATTGGGAATACTTCATTTATACATTAAAAAGGATGAAGGATCTATAAACAACTGCATATCTGGGGAACAGTTAATAGATTTGGAGACATCCTATCGTTCAACGATAGGATGCCTCTTTTTTTTAGTTGAAATAAGGAACAGCTCGAGGATATGCACAGTACACTTTATTGTTTTCTACTGTTTATGAAACTCTCGCTGGATTGAAGAAATTTGCGACACCCCTGAGGAAGGTATAGAGAAATGTGGGTGTGAAATATAGAATGGTCGTGGAATGGAGTAAGAAATACTAGATGGAACATATACTTTAAATACTAAGTTGCCTACTGAAGAAGTTGAATTGGAGATTTCGATTCTCACCGTTTTTTTCTTTACCGATAAATCCCAAAATCTTATCTCCTCGGTATGGTTCATTCATCTTTTTTTTTTTAATCCGGATTGTCATGAAGTGACTACAGCCTGATTTCTTTCAATGGGGAATCAGGCTTTTAATGGTTTTCAGCCATGGGGAATTAATAACAGTACACCTAGTGCGATGATGATAAAGAATAAATAGCTTTCGAATTTCTTCTCAGGAATTCGCTTATTAATGAAGATTCCAAGAGCTGTCGCCAATAATATAGCTGGAATGGAATAGCCGAAAAGGATCAGTGAATCGGCTGTCCATAGTCCGCCTAGCGCATGCCCCGTCACCACCAGGATTCCGGATATAAGAAAATGGGCTTGCAATGTTCCGCGGAATCGATCTGGATTCCATCTTCGTAATGTTCCATAGACGACGACTGGCACTCCATTAAAGTTATAGGCGCTGCCAAGGGCTCCCGAAGCAAAACCAAACGGCCATACCCATGCCTTTGAGTTAAGTAACGGTTTATCCACAACCTGAAAAAGTTTTTGCTTAATGAGAGAGTATCCTCCGTATACAATCAAAAAAACACCGAGTGCAGAAGTAATGATCATTGCAGGTGCGTAATGGAGTAAAGCCAGGCCAGCTGGTATGCCGATCACCGTTGCGAGTGCCAATCTGATTAATACCGAGCGTTCGATATGCCGCCATCCACTAACTACAGTTAGTGAAGCGACGGTAAGGCCTGCCAGCCCAATCAGGGAAACCGAAGTGTTAAGCGGAATGTGGAGTAAGGCAAGCAGAGGCATGCTGACAATCGCTTCACCGAACCCGAACATCGTCCGCATCAAGGCACCGATAAAGACTGCCGCTACCACCAATATGATACTGCTGATCGTCATTATTTCACCTCCTGGAGCAAGAAATTACCCTTCTTTAATTATACCATAACAAACCGGATTTGTTTGATGGAACCCCGCTTTAGAACGAGTGATTTGAGGTTTGATTTCGCCTCTGTAACGCGTTTGATATGTTTTTTAATGGAGAGGTACGTGGGATTATTTTCGTTGCCTAGGAGGTTGGTATTGGGGTTGGGAAGTGGATGCGTATTTTGTGATGTAATGTGTTGATAAAGATGGAAGATTCTTTGTTTAATTGAATTGGATGTGCGGGCTTTCTTACAGATTAATAGAGGTAACGAAGGATGGTTTGCGGAAATATGTTACGGGCAATACATTTAGGGAGGCATTTTTTCCATGCAAGAAGCTTTAAAGAGATATTCATAGCCTTTCATTGGATTTCGTACCAGGAAAGGCTATGACTTCGAGAATAATTTGACCTGGAATCCTATCTGCTGTAACTTTGGAAAAAATTTGTTTAAAAAGACCTATTAAATCCTTATTTGATAAATAAAAACACTTGATTTTGAAAAAAGATCGATAGTTCAGCTTTTAAGCTAACTCACTTGATAGTTGCTAAACAAACAAGGTTGCAGGAAAGCTTGTCAACACCTTGTTTAATTCTTTACATTTTTACGCTTATCAAAAAGATTAATCAAACTAGCAATAATCACAATAAAAATTGAAAACACAACGCCCTTAATAAAAGTGAAGTCTAAAATAAAATATGAAACCATTAATAAAGCAACAAATAATCTACGATAGTGGGCATCTTGTATCAATTTTTGCTCGATTTTCAATTCAATTCCTCCTTGATCATTATGTAAATTCAATATTTCAAAACCATTCAAGGTACAGCCCGCCCCTTTAGTTCATTAAGGAAAACCAAAATCCAGCATTCATTCGGTTTTTATAAAAGATTACACTTAATTCAAGATGGTGCAACTTTTTTTATGAACCGTTCATTTTTATAATCATCTAAGAAACTTCTTTTAATCGAAGGTAAAAGAAGAAAAATGAAGAATAAGTATGTATCGATTTATATTTAAGGATTTTGGGGTGGTAACATGACAAGAGTAAAACTGGAAATCATTAAGAAACCAGCTTTTAATGCTGTCGGCTATAAATAGCAGGGCACTTTTGAAGAAGCGGGAAAAGGCGGCATTCACGCTTTGCATGTCCAAATGAAAGAGAACGCTAGATTTGTTCAACCTATCATTGATCCCGATGTTTTGCTGGGTATTGACTATCACAATATTCCAGGTGGGTTCACGCATTATATCGCAGTGGAAGTGTCTGCTGGCCATCCAGTTCCGGATTGCATGGAATCATTGAACATTCCCGAACGCTGGTACGCCCGCCATACACATGAAAGGGGAGAAGATATAACCAGCACTTATGAAATGATATCAGATAGAATTAGAGAGTGTGGGTATCGACCATTAAAAGAGGAAAACATGGAGGTGTACGACCAACTGCCAATAAAGTTGGAATTATATAAGATTGACATGATAGGGTCAGAGGATCCCGAGTTTGAGATATTAATTCCAATTGAAAGTGGGTCAAACGAAGGTAAAGCAGAAATAGATTGAAATTCATCATGTTGAATCAATATGGCATAAATCAAAGACTGGGGAGAGATTTGAATATCTCCCTTTTTTTATGACAGTTTGTAAATTTAGGTATAAAGTCCAAAGTTAGTTTAAATAAATATCCATACTATTATCCTATTAAATAATTTTATTGGGATAGCTTCAATCGGTTAATAGGCATTATGGATTAAGTATAATGAAAATATTCTGTTAATAATTTGTGTGATATTGTAAATTTATTTTAAAATTGGATTATTTTATTGTAATATAGGATATACACGAATCTTTACAGGAAAAAAGTAGGGGGGATTTGTGTAAAAAGATTAACACTTATTCAGGTTTTTGGAAAAGTATGTCGATTTCACGGATAGGTTGACAAAATATTATGTCAATATAGAACTAATGGGGGGAAACTCTAATGGGGAAAAAGAAAATATTTAAAATTGCATCAGCTACAGTAATGGCCGCGACAACGATCGTAGCAGTAGCTCCGGCACCATCAGATGCTGCTACTAGCCTGAACAGTAAAATCAAGACGGCGAAGGCCACCATCAAAAAGCCATTCGATACCTATTTCTACTCTTCTAAACTCGCTTCCGTGTCCACTGTCGAGAAACAAATCAAGTCGGCTAAACAAGCTAAAAAAGACATCAACTCTACCATAAAAAAATCAATGTTAAGCAAAAAAGAAAAAGATGACAAATACAAAGAAATCGAGGCCTATGATAAATATATCACACGTTCAGAAGGCTATGTAAAAGGATATAAAGCGGCTGAAAAAGCAAAAGCTGCTCATGATAAGGCGATTAATGCCTTTACGAATTCGGTCATTGCCAAGAAATCCAATGATATCAGGGATCTATACAATGCATTGGATAAATCCGTGAAAAAGACAGACAAAGATATTAAAGATACGGTGTACGGTGCGAAGATTGAAAAGCTTTTATATGATAAATTCACTAAATCAACCAAAACAGCTTTGAACGGTGACCTAAAAGTGCCGTACTACTATGAAAAAGTAGCTTACTGGGTCAAGAAAGGTGAATTAAAGACCGCGGACAATCGGATGAAAACCGTTTCTTCACAGTTGAAAAAGGTCAGCAAAACATCAAAGCTCGGTAAAGCCATCCATGCTTATGTAAAAGAAGTGACAGGTAAGTATGATGATGCGGTATATGCAGAAAAGAAAAAAGAAGTGGCAAAACGGGTAAATGCCTATGTTGCTCTTGCCAACGGGGAGCTTAAAACGAAAGAGCAGATTAAAGCGGCTAAAAAAGCGAGGGCCGCCATTCATTTCAATGGAATCAAGGATTCCGATCGAAAGAAATTCGAAGAGGAAATAGCGCTGGCTGATAAAAAAGTGGCTGCTGCTAAAGAAGCTTTAAAGCCGAAGGCCATCACGCTTTCCTTGATGCATACGAATGATACGCATGCCCACCTCGACAATGTGGCTAAAAGGGTGACAGCTGTTAAAGAAGTGCGTAAGGAAAAGCCGCAAGCCCTTTTGGTGGATGCTGGTGATGTCTTCTCGGGGACACTTTATTTTAATGAATTCAAGGGACAAGCAGATCTTCGCTTCATGAATTTAATGAAATATGACGTCATGACATTTGGAAATCATGAGTTTGATTTGGGATCAAGCGGTGAAGGGCATCAAGCATTGGCTGACTTTGTTAAGGGGGCACAGTTCCCGTTTGTCAGCTCGAATGTGGACTTCTCCAAAGATGATAAGTTCAAGGGGCTATTCACAGATCTGATTTCTAGTAAACCAGAGCAAGGGAAGATCTACAATGGAATCGTGAAAGAAGTGGATGGTCAAAAGGTAGGGTTCTTCGGGCTTACGACTGAAGAAACGAAAGATATTTCTAGTCCTGGAAGTATTGAATTTGAAAACTATCTTGAAGAAGCCGAAAAAGCGATCGAAGCGTTCGAAGGCATGGGTGTGAATAAGATCGTTGCCATCTCCCATATTGGTTATGATGACAATGCAGCTTATGACAATGACCTAACACTAGCTGCCAAGGTCAAAGGGATCGATGTGATTGTGGGCGGGCATAGTCATACGCAGTTAGATGCTCCGGTGGTTATTGACAAGGATGACAAAGGGAAAACGAAAGAGCCAACTGTCATTGTTCAAGGGTATCAGTATAGTGACTTTTTAGGAACGGTCGATGTGAATTTTGATAAGAAAGGTAAGATTGTCGGACAAGCTGGTAAGCTGATCAAGCTTGCTGAAAAACAGGATGATGCTGAGGCAGCAGAAGAGCTCGAAACGTACTCCTCAAAGATTAAGGAGCTGAAAGAAACGAAGACAGGTGCAACAGCTGTGAAGGCCTTGGAAAGTCCGCGTGATGGAGGCGTTGAAACGAATCCGAGCGTTCGTAAAAATGAAACGGAACTGGGCAATTTAATTACGGATGGAATGCTTAGTAAAGCAAAAGAGTTTAATAAAGATGTGGTCATCGCTTTCCAAAATGGCGGGGGAATCCGTGCTTCTATCGATCAAGGTGAAATCACTTTAGGGGAAATACTTACCGTTTTACCGTTTGGGAATACACTGGCGACGATGAAGCTGACGGGTGCAGAAATCACGGAAGCATTAGAGCATAGTGTAAGCCTGGCACCTAAGGAAAATGGCGGCTTTCTGCATGTATCAGGAATGAAATTCAGTTACGATAGTTCGAAGGAAGCAGGCAATCGTGTGAACAAGGTTGAAGTCCTGGGCCAAGATGGAACTTATTCCGAATTGGATGCAACGAAGGTATATGTTGTGGCAACCAACGCTTTTACAGCTAAGGGCGGGGATGGATTCACCGTTTTCAAGAAGGCTTATGAAGAAGGAAGAGTGACGGATCTTGGGCTCTCCGATTGGGAAAATCTACGGGATTATGTAAGTGGTCTGAAAACGGTCGATCCAAGCATCGAGGGACGCATTAAAGATGTGGCCGGAAACCCTACAGATCCGACTGTGGTATTGGCGAAAGACTTTGGAGGAACGGCTGATGCACCGAAAACACATGAAGGTAATGTGGTTGTGGACATCACGGATTTCGCTTCATTAAAAGATGCAGTGGTAAAAGGGAATCTTACATTAACAGGAACTCCTCCTGATAGCTTTACTTTTTCAAATGTTACAGTCGAGGGCAATTTGGATTTATCGGGGCTTAATGGGAAAACCGTGAACATGAGCGGTGTCACCGTGAACGGCGAGACCATTCTTTAAATGGCATCGCAATGAAAGCTGCTTGAGGCGGACCTTAGAATATGCAGTACGTAAAAAGTTGGAGGGGTTGAGATCTTGAAGAAGAATGGGATAAGCAAGCTTTTCTTTGCTATATTGTTCGTGCTATCAACAATTTTGCCATATGCAGCCGATGCGAAAGCAGAAGGGACAATAACAGTAGCGGAAGCCATTAATAATAACAGTGGAACGGCGACGGTGAAGGGGTGCATCGTCGGCACAGCTAAAAGCGGTACAAGCTATCAACAAACATCGCCCTTTACTGAAAGTACGAATATTGGAATAGCTGATAATCCGGATGAAACGGATGTAAAGAAAATCATGCCTGTCCAGCTTCCGTCCGGAAACATTCGTACGTCATTGAATCTAGTCGACCATCCGGAATTACTCAAAGCACAGGTGACGATCACGGGAAAACTGGAAAAATATTTTTCCGTACCTGGTCTTAAATCGGCAACGGATTACACCATCATCTCTGATGGAGGAACACCTCCTGAACAGCCTGATGTGAAGGTTCTGGAGTCTATTGCCGAGGCACGTACGAATACCGAAGATGTCGTGCAGGTTGATGGGGTGGTTACGACAGGGCTCGGCTTTTGGGGAGGAAAAGGCTTTTATATCCAAGATGAAACGGCTGGGCTATATGTTTATGCTTCTTCATGGCCTGCGGATGTAAAGCAAGGGGATGAGGTTCGTTTAATCGGCCAAGTGTCCGCTTATAATAAAGAATTACAAATTCAACCAACCTCCTTGGAAGTCGTCTCTTCAGGTAATGAGCTTCCTGAAATCCAAAAAGTTGATGCATCCGGCGTCAATGGGGATACACAAGGTGAGTTGGTAACGATTGAAGAAGCAACCATTACAGGATTGGAAGCATCAGGAACATACGGAACATTTGAATTCAAGGCGACAGATGCTAAAGGAAACTCTGTGATCGTTCGTCATGATAACCGGAACGGTTCGAATTATGATGACTTCCTGAAGAGCTTTAAGGAAGGCGATGTCATTTCCGTTACCGGAATCGCATCGCAGTTCAATGACACATATCAATTGAAGCCGCGTGGTATTGAAGATTATGAACTAGTCAACAAACCGGCCGTTTACACGGATATTTTCCCTGGTACGGTTAGTGAAAATACAAAAGTATCACTTGAATCGGGTTGGAAAGAAGCGAAGATCCATTATACGCTGGATGGATCCACTCCGACTTCTTCAAGTACCTTGTACACTGAGCCTATTGTTTTAATGAAAGATACGGTCATAAAGGCAATCGCTGTCAACGACAAAACATCGGAGGTTTTTACATTTGCCTATACCGTTACCAAAACCAATGAATTGAAGATACGTGACATCCAGGGGATGAATCATTTTTCATCGTATGAGAATCAACTCGTCTCAGATGTGGAAGGTGTCGTCACTTATGTAAAAGATGCGAATAACTTTTACATGCAGGATCCGAATCCGGATAAGGACTTAACGACTTCAGAGGGAATACTTGTGTACAGCAAAGTACATGGCCTAAAAGCGGGAGACCATGTCAAAGTGGCCGGTAAAGTCGTCGAGTGGTATATCGAAGGATATTCGGAGATGAAAATGACGGATCTGCCAACAACTGAATTGACGAATACGACCATTGAAAAACTTGGCACGAAAGAGATTCCAAAACCGATTGTCATTGGTAAAGATGTCACTCCACCGTCTGAAAATATAGATGATGATAGATTGACGGATTTTAATCCAAACGAAGACGGTATTGATTTTTACGAGAGCTTGGAAGGGATGCTCGTACAAGTTTATAATCCGAAAGTGGTTGCACCACAAGACTACGGTGAATTGGTCGTGATTCCGGGAAATATGGAGACGACGACTGCCGTTCAAGGCGTCAAAATAACGGAAACGGACTTCAATCCTGAAAGAATTACTTTGGATTTGGATGATGAATCATTTGTAGCGAAAACAGGGGATTCTTTTGAAGGGCCAGTTTCGGGCGTCATCAGTTATGGGTATAGCAACTATCGGGTATTGACGAATAAAAACCAGCTGCCAACGTTGAAGGATGGCGGTACGGCTCGGGAAGTGACATCTTTAGAGAAGGATTCCGATAAACTATCGATTGCTTCCTATAATATAGAAAATTTCTCTACGCAAACTGCTAACGCGAAAGTTGAAACGATTGCAACATCCATCATTACTAACCTTAAACAGCCGGATATCATCGGCGTAACGGAAATGCAGGATAATGATGGAGCAACAGATAGCGGGACAACGGATTCTGCTCAAAGCGCCAAAAAGTTGACCGACAAAATAAAAGCATTAGGCGGACCGCAATATCAATTCATCGATATCGCGCCAGAAGATAAACTTGATGGCGGGGCTCCTGGCGGGAATATCCGTGTAGGCTTTTTATATAATGTGGACCGTGTCAAATTAACGGAGGGGACGAAAGGGACAGCGACACAATCCGTAGCCTTCAAAGACGGAAAACTTACCTTGAACCCTGGTCGAATCGAGCCTACTAATTCTGCCTTCACTTCAAGTCGAAAGCCTTTGGCCGCTCAATTCGAATTTAAAGGGGAAAGTGTAGTGGTAGTGGCCAATCATTTTAATTCAAAGGGCGGCGACCAGCCATTATTCGGCAAGAACCAACCTCCTGTGCTTTCAAGTGAGACGCAAAGGCTTAAAATTGCCTCCATCGTCAATGGGTTTGTCAGTGATATCAAGTCACAGGAAGCCAAGGCAAATATCGTGTTGCTTGGAGATTTTAATGACTATGAATTTTCGGCACCGCTTAAAACATTAAAGGGTAAAGACTTAACCAATATGATCGAGAAGGTCCCTTTTGAAAAACGTTATTCTTACACATATCAAGGTAATTCCCAAGTACTGGACCATATCCTGGTATCAAATAATATGGCGGCTGCAACGAAAGTCGATATTGTCCATATTAACTCATCCTTCATGGAAGTGCATGGACGGGCAAGCGATCACGATCCTGTATTGATTCAAACCGCTTTAACTGAATCAGGGGGAGTTGAACCAGTTGCTCCAGACAAAACGTATCATTTAACGAACGTTAAAACAAAAAAACTTACGATTGATTCACCTAGTGCTTTGATCGATCTTGATGAAACGTCCAAAATCGAAGAAGGCATCTTGCTAAAAGGTTCTTATGCTGTACTGAAAGGTCTTGGGCTGAAAGATGTAACTGTAACGATCAAACCGGATAAGGAAGGCGCGGTCATTGATTTTGGAGGCATGGCGGTGAAGGAAGTCATCATTGATAACGCCAATGTAAAAGAAATCAGAGGTGCTGAAAATGTTCAGAAGTGGTCTGTAACGGAAGGTGTCGACACGAAGAATATCAAGTTTTTCGATTCAAAAGGGGAAGCAATTGCTTCTCCTTTTGACACTAGAGAGAATCAAGCACCTATCGTAACGAAAAACTTGGCAAATTTAGAAGTTAAAGTCGGTTCCAAGGTCACGATTGATTTGAGTGAGCACGTAACAGATCCGGATGGAGATCCACTGACCTTTTCATCCACCATCGGTACAGTTGTAGGCTCGACATTAACTCTTCCTACAAATGAAGCGGGAACATACCTTGTCGCAGTCAAGGCTGAGGACAAACAATCGGAAGTGGTTGCCCGTTTCACTTTAACCGTATCGAATGATATGCAGCTTGAATCATACTACGAATCGGCAACAGGTAAAACAGGAACGGAATTGAAGTCGGTTCTGTATTCGATAATCAAGGGTCATACGATGTTATCCTATGATCAAGTATGGAATGCCCTTAAAGAAACGGATGAAGATCCGGATAACAGCAATAATGTCATTTTGCTTTACTCTGGAAAATCGATTTCGAAGAACTCTAATGGGGGAAATGCGGGACAATGGAACCGTGAACATGTATGGGCCAAGTCCCACGGTGATTTTGGAACAAGCAAAGGCCCAGGGACCGATCTTCATCACCTCCGTCCCGCTGATGTATCAGTGAATGGCAAACGGGGCCATCTTGATTTCGACGAGGGCGGTCAAACATATAGCGGATGTGCATGTAAGTTTGATGCTGATTCATGGGAGCCGCCGGACCAGGTTAAAGGCGATATAGCCCGGATGATATTTTACATGGCCGTCCGTTATGAAGGAAACGGTGAGTTGGATCTTGAATTATCCGATACAGTCAATACGTATCCGAAGCCGCTTCATGGAAAGCTGTCGACTCTTTTGAAATGGAATGATCTCGACCCTGTCGACGATTTCGAAAGCCATCGTAATGATGTCATTTATGATTGGCAGAATAACCGCAATCCATTCATCGATCATCCTGAATGGGCGTCCGAGATTTGGGGTGCCGCTAAATCCAACGATGAGAAAAAAGCGAGTTAAATCGGAGATAGAAGGGGAAAGCAGCCTGATGGCTGCTTTTTTTTATTTTTAATTGTTGTAAGTAATGTTATTAATTATTGTAATATACTGAAAAATCAATCATTACTTTCGCTTTAAAAATTAAAAGTTTTTGTAGGTATGAGTACTAATATATGTTAATATGAGAAAATAAATGAAAGGGTTTACATTGTTAGATGAAATAAAGCTATCTTAATATAATAATAGTGAATTTAATTCTATTCCTTATTTTTCGTAAGAAATTCTTAATTGATTAAGAACTAGAGACAGCCAACTACGAAAAAAAAACAATGGACCGATGAGTGTTCTTTAATCGGAAAATTGAAGATGAATTAGTAGTTCGATTTAAATATTAGGTCAAAGTATACTTACTAATCACTAAGAGGAGAGAAGTTAATGGGAATTTTAAAAGGAACGGCCTTATTATTATTGGTACTTGGTTTATTTTCATTATTCAGTTTTAAAGCCCCAAAAGGGATGAAAGCAATGGGTGCACTTGCCAATGCAGCGGTTGCCGCTTTTCTAGTGGAAGCATTTCAGCGGTATGTCGGAGGGGATTTATTCAATATTAAATTCCTTGGAGAAGTAGGGGATGCGGCAGGAAGCATGGGGGGCGTTGCAGCGGCTTCACTTGTTGCATTAGCACTAGGGGTTTCTCCCGTATATGCTATATTACTTGGTGTTTCATGTGCGGGCTTAGGTTTGCTGCCTGGATTTTTCGCAGGGTATCTTGTTGCTTTCCTTGTGAAAGTCATCGAGAAAAAAGTTCCTGCTGGATTGGATTTAATCGTTACCATCATCATTGCAGCGCCGCTCGTCCGGTTTATTGGTGAGAATTTAACGCCTTTGGTGAATGCAACGCTTTTGAATATCGGTGGAATCATTAAGGAAACGGCAAACAGTAATCCAATCTTGATGGGAATCATTCTTGGAGGGGTCATAACGGTCGTCGCCACTGCACCATTAAGCTCGATGGCATTGACAGCAATGCTTGGATTGACGGGACTTCCTATGGCAATCGGGGCACTTGCAGTATTTGGATCATCTTTCATGAACTTTGTTTTGTTCGATCGCTTGAAATTTGGAGACAGAAGTACTACAATTGCGGTTGCGATTGAACCTTTGACACAAGCAGATATCATATCCGCCAATCCCATTCCTGTGTATTCCACCAATTTCATTGGCGGAGCGGCTGCAGGTGTGGTTGTGGCCATGTTTGGTTTAGTGAATAATGCAACAGGGACGGCAACACCTATCGCAGGGTTGGCAGTCATGTACGGTTTCAATGATCCAGTAAAAGTGACGATCACTGCTGGGATATGCGCAGTTGTTGGAGCAACGGTAGGTTTCCTTGGCTCGCTCGTATTCAAGAATTATAAGATTAGGACTGTTTCAGAAATAAGGGTGAATGAAGAACAAAAAGCGGCATAATGAAAGACGGTTAGCCGAATCTTTTGCCAGGAAAAGGGGCATTACACAATGAAGTACAGATCTGCATTCGATATAATCGGTCCCGTCATGATTGGACCTTCCAGTTCACATACAGCAGGAGCTGCCAGAATTGGCAGGGTAGCAAGGACACTATTCGGAAAGCAACCGAAGAAAGCCATTATTTCTTTATATGGTTCTTTTGCAAAAACATACAGGGGACACGGTACGGATGT
>NZ_JBHXAS010000047.1:0-35838 GCF_042727425.1 Peribacillus sp. NPDC060253 | reverse complement strand
AAGATAAACTAATTCGAGATAATTCATTATTTTTTTCGCAATAATCTCGAATTAAAAATATCTAAATTCAATATAAAATCCAGGAGGAATCATAAATGATTGGTATAGGTTTATTAGTTATACGTGTAGTAATTGGTTTATCGTTTGTTGGTCATGGTGCTCAAAAATTGTTCGGTTGGTTTGGCGGTCATGGCTTAAAAGGTACTGGAGGCTGGTTTGACTCGATTGGCATGAAGCCAGGAGTTACCATGGCCCTATTTGCTGGTTTATCAGAGCTAATTGGCGGTGCGTTATTTGCTTTAGGTCTTCTTACACCACTAGCAGGCATATTAATTGCACTTACAATGCTGGTTGCAATCGTTAAAGTTCACGGTGCAAATGGATACTGGGCAACCCAAAACGGTTATGAATATAATCTTGCCATCCTTGCAGTGGCGATTGGTGTAGCGATAACTGGAGCTGGCCCCTACTCACTTGATTCCTTTCTATTTTAAAGAATGGAGCATAGAATAGTAATCCATACATTATTAAAACACGGAGTTGGTTAAACCACTCCGTGTTTTTTCTTTTCTCTATTCTCCTCATTTTCGCCTGACGAAAGCAACAGATTATATAGGCTGTGCGCCTCAATTAAATTATTTTTGCACTAGATTCTAATCTTTGGCATGAATGCTTAATGTCATCCTCCAACAATAGGGTTTTATCCATTTTAAGAATTCTCTGAGTGCTTCTCCACAAGTTGATACCCTTTCTTGTCAGCTTCTATTCGAATATTTTTTTATCTTTTATCATGTGTAGATAATGAATAATTTTAAATGAGATTGTATCAGTTCATTTTTTCTCCCATAAATAACCTTGAAAACTAGAATTTTTTTCATGCTAGCTTTTTTGAATTTTCTTCTTATTAAATCTATCAGTAGAAAGTTTATCTTCAGTTCATCCATATATCTATTTTAAAAAGGTAATACAAGTTTTTTTCATTTCTTAAAAACCTAATAGCGTATTTCTTGAAGTTCCCTTTTTTAACCTGTTTATCTTGAACAAAAATTGCGATTCTTTTTCAAAAAGATACCTCTTTCATTTGGTAACTGTCTATCACGTATTCTGTTCTATGAAATTATCGAGATAGTTCATTGGTCATTACAAATCTACTTGAACACTAGACTTCATAATTTTGATTGAAGTTATAAGTGATTTCTTAAGAGCACCATTTAAAGGTTTAAAGATTCAGCGATTTTTAGACCTCAATATAAGTCGTTAAGATATCTATCTATAAAAAGTAATTCATTATCTATAGGCTAGCATACATCTCGAGCAAACGTACTTCGATTGTGGTGTAAAGGAAATAGGGATGGATGTTGTCCCCAATATAAAATATGTTGTGTCAATAATGAAATAAAAACCACCTGTGAGAGCGAAATTGTACGGGAGGAATTATAGCCTAGGATGGAGACTTTTTCCCTTCAAACCCTCCATAGATAATTACACCTTTTCACATTTTTCTGGTTTAATGCCATGAATACTTGCGGACTAACGTATCCTATTTTCCATCATCCAGTTACTCCTCTCCTGTTTTGGATGTTTTTACAGAACTTATGCTCAAATTATTTTATTGGTGAATATAAGCAGAATACACAAGAAAAAATAGGTGGTTTTTCATTCAAATTTGAAATATCACATCTCAAAACTAAAATCAAAAACCAGTAAAAGTAAGGTACAGTAATAGTGAGAATGATCAGATCACATGATGGTTTATTTTATCTCCAGAGTGGCCTCAATGAATCAATAGAACACCTATTCTTTGATGAAAGAAATATTCCCCCAGGGAGAGTTAAAGTACTCCTATCCGAGGGTTTTAGGAATCAACTCATCTAGATATGTTCATAAAAGTTTTCTAATGTTCAGTTGCATACGATTGAGATATATTCTTTAAAAACAAAAAAATTCCACTAGATTAACACATTGCTCAGATGATATTTAACATTTCAAAACAGAAAAATAGTACTAATAAAGTAAAAGGGGGCAGAATAAATGAGGTTTTTATCAGTAGTGGCCGTATTTTTATTTTCTTTTAGTTTTGCTACAGTTGGATTTGCTGAGGAAAATGGTACAAACGTTAGTGATGTGAAACTCACACAAGAAGAGTTAGATTATCTTGTAAATGAAGTTGGCAATACTAAAGAAGAATCCGAGGAATTACCTGTTGAGGTTTCAAGACAATTAATTGAAGAGGAAGCTGAAGTTATTGATTCTGGAACAGAAATTATGGAAATATATATACCAGAATTTAATCAGTCAGGTCAAATGCAAATTAGTAATTTTGCTTCTATCGCTGCCACAACTTTAAAATTAGGTGGAACTGTATATAAAGTAAAAAGTGATCGATCAAAAGAAGATAAATTTTATATATACGGTAACTTTCAATGGTTAAAAACACCTTCCTATAATTTAGTTGATAAAATGACTATTGGTTTCCCTTCAAGTTCAGGACTATATTTGCCTACTAGTGGAGGAAAAGTAAAACAACACCAACACAGATATTCTCAAGATCAACAAGGAAATGGACGTTGGATTGATTATGCAATCAAATATTCTCCAAGTAATTGGGAACCAAGTGCTGGTGTGGCTGGTTCATATGATTTAAAAGCTTCTACTAGTAAAACTAAGCATAAAGGGTATATTGGACAATACGTATATGTTCCTACATCTAAAAATGGTAAAATAAACATAAAACTAGCATATGGTCATAGAAGAGTTGCTGGTACACCTTCTGTGTCCGTTTATCCGGCCGGCTTATCTATTACACCAACTACAGCTACAGATACAAGGTCATATGCATTAACGCTATCTTATTGATCTGTTGTTAGAACGGGGGGACTATGAGGCAAATCATTATTAATTTCATTTTCATTCTAGTAATATCAGTAGTTTTATTTTTTATCCTTAGCTATGATGCATCTTTAGATGAACATTTTATATTGTCTCTTTTAATTATAATTTCCATACAAGTTTCATTAATACTAGCCATTCTATTAAAAAGAAAATAACAGAAAAGATCAGCCATTATTGGGTGATCTTTTCTGTTATTTTTTTGCGGCCATCCTAAGTTGGTCCTTCTACAGATTGTGAAGAGAAGTGTTCCGCCTACCTATTCTAAGGCGCTCTGAAAAGGAATCTAACTGCCTCACCAAACCTTTCAAATATATCATGCAAGCGCTATAAACAAGTTCGGGTTTCCCCTTACAAATTCCACCATAATAAACCACTGGTTAATGAAAAGGCGTAGCCGTGAGCGGTCTTTCCCTTTTTATATTCGTAAAAGCTTGCCTTAAATCATCCTGAAGCAACTATGATATACCTTTATATATATTCTAAAAAACCCTTCATCCACACTAAAAACCCCCGAATGGAACACTTTTTGATGTGTGTCCGTTTTCCGGGGGATTCCTCAATACGATTGTTGGTTTTTTTCGTCTATCCAACTACGATCAATTCATTGAACATCATTTACTATCACTAATATATGAACGTCTACTTATTCAATCCCTGGAAACCATCCTGGAGAGTGGATGATCGCTTGCCATAATGGATCTGGAATCTCAAGTTGCTGCTGGTTATCCTTGTTAATCTTTGTTATGATTTTTGATTCTCTTCCTTGTTCCACTTTTTGTACCCACTCAGGGTCGATTATGAGTTCACGGCCCAATGCGATTAATGGAACGCCAGATTGAAATGCTTTGATCGCATCATCTGCTGTATAGATGGATCCTACACCGATGACGGGAACTTGATCTCCGACACGTTCTTTAATAATTTCTATTCGAGCTCGTTCAACCTCTGCTCCACGTCTTGCTTTTGACCAGAAATCCATTAATGAAACATGAAGATAATCCAGATTCTTTTTCGCAAGTCCATCAACTAATGCAAGTGTATCATCCATAGTGATTCCTGGTGTTTCAGGCTCCTCTGGTGAAAAGCGATATCCTACGATGAACGGATTTTTGGCATGCTCAGCAACTGCCTTTTTCACTTCGTCAACTACCGCTAATGGAAAAGTCAGACGTTTTTCAAGGGTACCTCCCCACTTGTCTTCACGACGGTTTGAATGAGGTGAAAAGAATTGTTGAAGCAAGTAACCATTGGCACCGTGAATTTCGACTCCATCAAAACCAGCTTCAATGGCCCGTCGAGTAGCTTCACCAAAATCAAGAATGATCGATTCAATTTCCTTTTCAATCAGTTGACGTGGTACAGGTTTCCCTTCGCCTTCCGACGGGATATTGCCTGCACTTACAACATCACCATTCGGTACTAATTCCGGTGGAACCTCGCGGCCGCCATGAAATATTTGTAGAATGGCTTTTGCACCTTTTGCTTTAATGGCAGAAGCCAAACGACGTAAACTAGGAATCATTTCATCCGTATCTGCGCCAAATTCACCATGAAAACCTTTACCATTGGCCGTCACATATGTGCATGCTGTTATAACCATGCCCACCCCGTTTGACCGGCGTTCATAATACTTAACTTCCGCATCAGTTACCGTCCCGTCAGGATTCGAAGAGAAATTTGTCATAGGCGCCATCACCAATCGATTTTTCACTTCTAACCCTTTTCCTAAATTGAATGATTCAAACAATGGTGTATATTTAGAATTCATTAGGTAATCCTCCATTTAAATTATGTTTTCTGCCCTTTTACAAGTGCTTGTTAATATAAGCTTTAATACTACATCACATATCACGAATGTTAAAATCAACAAAAAATCATGCATGCTTTTCAATTAATGCCGAAATTGCCTCCTTGGGCTGGAGTCCAATAGCTTGATCTACCTTTTCTCCACCTTTGAAAAGAATTAGGGCTGGAATTCCCATCACTCCATATTCGCTTGTAGTATTTGAATTTTCATCCACATTAAGTTTTACGATCTTAACCTGATCACCCATTTCATCATCAATTTCATTAAGCACTGGTGCAATCATTTTACATGGACCGCACCAAGGTGCCCAAAAATCAACCAGGACTAAACCTTCTTTTATTTCACTAGCAAAATTATCATCTGTTACATGTTCGATTGTCATAATCATTTCCTCCTTGTATTATCTGAAATTTTTATGGTTTTGACTCATCATCTATTTAAATCGAGATTCCTGATTCTATTTTCCGAGGTGAAAAACTCGGATTTCTTAGCCTTTATTTTTGGGTGGATTTTAATTGATTCCAATTTACCAGATAACTCCATAAACCACGTCTCATCTTTAGAAAGTAAAGCCAAATCAATTAATGCCATAAGATGACTTTCGTTACTAACATCTAAATCCGGAAGCTTTTCAGTCCATTTACTCGGAATCCAAATTGATTTCCCAACCGTTTTTTCATTGTCACTTTCCACAACATTCACTTTAACGATTTCTCGATTATCATTTATTATTTCAATGAAACCATGGATTAGTTCCCCGTCTCTTGATCTTCCTTGTACCCAATCACCATTTTCAAATAGATTATTTTCGGTCATATCCATAACACCCCTTATATGTTCATTTGGCTTTCACGCTATAAGTTATAGTTTATTAACTGTAAAAATAAAATATACAGTAAGTGCAAAGAAAAAAATTAAATCAATATCACGGACATTGTTTAATTTTTTTCAAAAAAGTGCTTAGGGTTATATTCTCTAAATATTTCTCAAAATATAATTCAGCTTCATCAAATATTTGATCCATCACCACTTGGGTATTGGAAGAAATCACACATTGTTTCTCCGGATCACCTGTACACCACTTAGGCTTCAAGGTTCCATGTGAGACCGTAATATAGATATCAGCCAAACTTACCTCTTCAGGATTGCAGTCAAGAATATAGCCACCGCCAACACCCTCTTTAGTCTTAACGAATCCTTTATTTCGCAAGCAGCTCATCATTTTCCGAATCCTTGCCGAGTTTGTACAAACGTTTTCTGCGATAGACTCACTGCTTGCCATATGATCTGGTAGATAAGCTAAATAGACCAAACTATGCACAGCTATTGTAAAATCACTATTCACTTTTTGCATCCTCCTCAAGGAGATTACTGTAATTTTAATCTTTACAGTTGATTAAGTCAACTCAAAAAACTGAACAGCCTATTCAACTTTGTTGATTACTTTTTCATTGCATTGAAATTCTCCCCCTATACACTTAGGATAGGAGTTTTCATTGACCATTGTTGTGAAAGGGTTATTGCCGCATTAGTCGCTCTTACATTCACTTGTGATTGATCACTAATATCCTCGGGATGATAAGAACCTCTAGAGACCATATAATCTCACTAATGGCCCCGTTTGTTGATACAACTGCCCTTAGCTTTTCCCGTAATGCGGCCCTCAATTCAGGCTTAGCTGTTTCAGTTATTGCGAATGGAGTATTTCTTATTCCTGATTAGTCAGTAATAAAAAGGCAGTTGCAATCACCTGATTCTCCCGCATTTCTAATATTCCCATTAAAGGTATCTCTCCTTTACTTTAAAATTACTTCCTTATCTTTCGTTGTTCAAAAGGTCTTATTCATTATTTTTGATTATTTTCAAAGAAAGTTCAGGAGTCAAACCTGGAGATAAAGTTATCATTCCGGGGAAACAAAGTAAAAATTCCCTTACTTTACTTAAAAGCAAGAGATTATGTTATGTATTAGAATTTTATATTGTTATTGGGAGTCTCATCAGGATTGGACTGTTCATAACCTCCGCCTTGTTCTACGGTTAATTGAGTATCGGGATCGCCATCTCCATCACGATAATAACCTGATACTGCTGTACCATCTGATCTTGTATAGTCATCAACATAACCAGGACTTACCTCATTAGTGCCAGGAATCTTATTATCTGTATCATCAAGAGTAACACCACTTTCAGAAGATCCTCCATCTGTATCATCCATTATATCCACCACTCCAACAGCTACAGTAGTAATAAGGCCTAACGCCCCTTCACCATTTCCATATCGCCATCTATAGCTCCAACAACCACTTCTCCACTGTTCTTCACGGCATTTTTAGCTGTATAGTAAACTCCCTTGGCCGTTCTGCCAACTGCATCTCCCATGTTATTTAATCCCTTATCACATTTATTCTAATCATCTTGAACGATTCCTGAAACCGTATTAACTGCTCCGTCTGTAAAAGTCCCCCATGTATCTCCAGTAAATGTGGAAGCCTTTTTTACTCCGTCTCCACTATCCTCAAGTAATCTTGCTCCAGTAACTTCTCCCACCAATTTAATCGGGCCACCAACAACTGTACCTGCAATAATGCCAAGACCTTTACCTAAACTGCGTAAAAAACCCACTCTTTAACTCCCTGCCAAATTACCCATACACATATCATATAGATCAAATTTGCTTTTTCCTACCTTTTTTAATGCTCTAAAATAATGTATGTCATCATGAGTTTCTTCACGGCATCGGTCCCTCTATTTATCCACTTTATTTGCATGAAGTGTTTCAACCATGATTCTACGATTATACATCCATTCCATCATCTATATAGTCTTAAGTCTTGGGTACTATTGCTTTCTACTTGCTTCATTTTTATTTAGAAGATCCTTCTTTCTTTCTCATGCCTTCTTCATGGTTTCTCTATTGAACCTTATACTTGTGGTTATTCCATTTTCTTCCTCTAAACTAACAAAAAACCTCTTTCTCTGTATTTTCAATCAGAGAAAGAGGTTTCGGATTAATAAATGAAAGATAAAGCAAAAACAAGGAAAATTTATGATGAAAGATTCACTCTTCAAGGTAGTTTATGATTTGCTTATCTTATAATTGCTATCAATCAATTGTTAAAACCTAGAGCCACAAGGTTTATTTTGTTTGTTGTTTATTCATTGCACTCATCATTTGATTAATTTTCTTTTGGGATGGTTTCATACCCATTTGCATCATCATCATTTTCAGCATCTGTTCGTTAATTGGCGGATTTTTCTTTAAGTAATCCATCATGTATTTACGAGCGATGAAAAATCCCAGCACTAATCCAGCAATCAATGCCAGTACGCCAACTAGAATGTAAACCCACATACTATTTCCTCCTTCGTGTTGTCTAACATCAGTGTACTAGACCAAAGGTTATTATACAATACCCGCTACTGAAAAGTCCCCCATTTAGACAAATTTTCTTTCTTTTATCGGTTTTAACCAGCCGTATTTTTCATGTTCAAAATCAATGGCCAGAAAACTCGCTTCGTATTTTCGAATGCATTCAAAGAAAGCTGTCTCTGCTTCATAATCTCCTTCTGCTTTAAGTGTAATGGATTCATCCTGGATAATTAAAACGGCTTTACTCGATCCGTTTGTTTTTTCAAGATAGTATTTTCCATTTCGAGACCAAAAATTCATCTTTTTTTGCAAGCGTTGTTCAACGGCTACCTGCAATTGGAGAATGGGGACTGTCTTGGTGACAAATTCGATTTGTTTTTGCAAAATACTCTTCAATCGGCCCCTTGCTTGAATATGCTCCAAAAACAAATTGAAAAATAGCTTTTCTCTTCCATAATAATGATGGGCAAATTCATCTTCGATTAAAAAAATCTGATAGGTTCTCATCAGCCAATGCCTCCTAGCTTTCCTATTTTGGTAACCAGAACAACTTAACACCAGGACCTTCCATTATTTTCTATTCATAATGACTTTCCCCTTTAATTGACACATTTAAACGAAAATTAATTATTCTCATTATATATTGACAAACCAACAAGATATGTTGTTTGCTGGAGAAATTTTCTTCTTTTTTTGTCGAATGAAAGATTTTCCGTAGAATAGGTGCACTTTCAACATACATGAATAAATTTCGATAAAAAAACTGACACCATACCAGTTGGTGTCAGTTCCCTTACTTTTATTTAAGCATTTCTTTAACACGAGCAACTACATTTTCTACAGTGAAACCAAACTCTTGCATGATCTTACCGCCTGGTGCAGAAGCTCCAAAATGATTGATGGCCAATATTTCACCCTCATCACCTGCATAACGATCCCAACCAAAAGGTGACGCCACTTCGATGGCTAGACGTTTTTTCACTGCCGGATTAATTACACTTTGTTTATATTCTTTAGATTGAGTTTCAAATCGATCCCATGATGGCATGCTGATTACCGAAACTTCAATTCCTTCTGTTGCTAAAGCTTTCTGTGCTTCTACAGCCAAGTTCACTTCGGAACCTGTCGCAAGGAGTAATGCATCGGCTACTTCTTTCTTAGAAGCGGAGATGATGTAAGCCCCTTTGGAAACACCTTCATAAGCAGTTTCGGAAGTGTCTTTTATTGTTGGTAATCCTTGACGTGTAAGTACAAGGGCAGTTGGTTTATTTGTAGACTCCATAGCCACTTTCCAAGCTGCTGCCGTTTCATTACCATCAGCTGGACGGATAACGCCCAGGTTCGGCATAGCCCGTAATGATGCCAACTGTTCAATTGGCTCATGTGTCGGTCCATCTTCCCCTACAGCAATGCTGTCATGGGTGAAAACATAAGTAACAGGTAAGCCCATCAATGCTGCCATTCTTATGGCAGGACGTAAGTAATCAGAGAATACGAAGAATGTTCCCCCGTACACTTTTAATCCACCGTGAAGGGTCATCCCATTCAAAGCCGCCCCCATAGCAAACTCACGTACACCAAACCAGATATTACGACCACTGTAATTGCCTGGTAATAGATCTGTCTCACCTTTGATGGCAGTATTATTAGACCCAGCTAAATCTGCTGAACCACCGATGAAGCTAGGAACTCTTTTGGCAATCGCATTTAATACTTCCCCACTTGAAGCACGGGAAGCTAATGTTTTACCTTCTTCATAGACCGGAATATCCTGATCCCATTCAGCAGGCATTTCACCTTTGATTGCTAACTCCAATTGTTCAGCTAACTCAGGATGTGCTTCTTTATAATTTTTGAACAATTCGTTCCATGCTTCTTCTTTTTGAGCGCCTGCATCTACACAAGCTTCATTGAAATGTGAATACACTTCTTCAGGAACGTAGAAATCCTCTTCAAATGTCCATTTATATGCTTCCTTAGTCAGCTTCAGCTCATCTGCACCAAGCGGAGCGCCGTGAACAGCAGATTTACCTGAACGGTTTGGTGAACCGTAACCAATAACGGTTTTCACTTCTATTAATGTTGGGCGTGTATCATCAGATTTCGCTTCTTCAATCGCTTTAGCAATTCCCTGAAGATCATTGCCATCCTCAACACGGATATATTGCCAGCCATAAGATTTGAACCGGTCTGCTACACTTTCACTAAATGATTGGCTTAAGTCGCCATCAAGGGAAATGTCATTAGAATCATATAAAACAACAAGTCTTCCAAGTTGAAGATGTCCGGCTAATGAAGCGGCTTCTGCAGAAACGCCTTCCATTAAATCTCCATCTCCACAAATGCTATATGTAAAGTGATCGACAACATTATATGAATCACGGTTATAGCTTTCTGCCAAGTGGCGTTCTGCCATTGCCATACCAACTGCCATTGCAATCCCTTGCCCGAGCGGTCCTGTCGTTGCATCTACACCAGCAGTATGTCCGAATTCAGGATGACCTGGAGTTTTGCTGCCCCATTGGCGGAAGCTTTTCAAATCATCGATAGATAAGCCATATCCTGATAAATGAAGAAGGCTGTATAACAGCATAGATCCATGACCAGCTGAAAGAACAAAGCGATCTCTATTAAACCAATCTGGATTTTTTGGGTTATGATTCATGTATTCAGTCCATAGTTTATACGCCATTGGCGCTGCACCCATTGGCATACCTGGATGACCTGAATTAGCCTTTTCAATTGCATCAATCGATAATGTACGAATCGTATTGATGGAAAGTGCATCTAATTTATCTAACATATTGTAAAACATCCCTTCCTGTAATGTACCTCTTTATATTATAGTGACCTGCATAATATCACAACTAAAATCACTATTTACTACCTCAATACTTCAATTTTTAAAAAAATTTGGAAGTCCCCTATTTAGATTAAACTAAATGGGAGAATACATACATGAATGCAATTTCTTATTAATCATAAAGCAAAAAGAATCTTCCAATGGAGTGTACCATCAGAAAATTCCAAGCATTAATGTAAGTTTCTTTTATCTTTTATATCTTTTATCTTTTGAGGAGTGACATCATTACCTTCTGGATCGACAATTTTTACATGCTCCAACGTATTGGACATGGACCGTCTAAATGTTTCCAAATACTCACTTCTTAATTGTGTTTGCTCTTTCGCCTCAACTTCCGTTAAGCCTTCTTCCTTTGCTTTTTTAGAAAGTTCATTAATACGTGTTAATTTTTCTTGTGATAGCATAATTTCGCTCCTTCATAATCTGCGGATATTGTCATGGTATTAAAAAAAAAGCGAAATTACAAGTTCTAAGATTGACTTTCCTGTGTATTTTGTTGATGTTCAAGAAAGCGTCGGTTCACAGTAGCTTTAGATACATGGTAGCCAAAGCCCCTTAAAGTGGCTGCGATTTCTGCAAACGTCAATCCATTAGCCCGAAGTTTAATAATTTCTTCAATAGGAATCTCCTTACGTTCCCTGCCGGTAGAATTCCTCTGATTATGAAGATTTTTTTGAGGGCGGTATCCTTTTTCAACGGCTCTTAACATGCCGCGTTTTATTTTCAAATTATGTAATTTCCTTTGATATTCTTCGACAATACCGACTATCTGGATGACCATGGCATCTGAATCCGATAACTCAAGTTCCCCATCGTGTGAGAGAGTATAAACTTTCACGCCTTCTTTAAGAATGACATGGAAGAGGGCAATTTTCGCATTCCCTCTCCCCAGCCTTGTTTCGTCTTGGATTAATAGAACTTCAGCTTCTTTGGTTTTAAATAGTTCAAGCATGTCAAAAATGCCATCACGGTTTAACTCATAACCACTAGCCTGTTCTTTTATTATGGAAACAACTTCTACATCCATCTTCTCTGCCAATTTGACCAATTCATCTTCCTGCCTTGCCAATGATGTTTCCTGCGACTCTTTTTCTGTGCTAACCCTGCAATAGATTATTGCCTTCATAATACCCTACCTTCGCTACTTACTGCTCACTTGCCAAATTCTGAACAAGTTCTTCCCCTTTAACAGGAATGACAATGACTTGACCAGGTTTAATTGAATCCGCCCTGACCCCATTATGCTCTTCTATCCAACCAATGAATTCTTTTTTTGTCAAATTAGCTTCTTCATATTCTTCGGCAATTCCCCATAAGGTGTCACCTTCACTTACTTCTATAGAAAGGAAATCCTTTTTTTGATCGTTATTTAATGTGCAAGAGAATAAAATTGAAAAGATGAATACAGATCCCGCTAATAGAATCGTATAAATATAGTTTTTGTATAAATTTTTCATAAATATCCCTCCAAAGCGAATGTTCGTTCGTATGTTATATTCAAATTATAATACGAACGTTTGTTTCAGTCAATAACAAAATTCGAACTTATGTTTGTATAGAGATGGGGGCCATGATATAATAAAGCAAAGAACATTGGAGAAGAGGTGCAAAAATGACTAAACTATCAAAACGGCAGCAAGATATTCTTGATTTCATTAAAGAAGAAGTCCGCCAAAAAGGGTATCCACCTTCCGTAAGGGAGATTGGCGAAGCAGTGGGACTTGCATCAAGTTCAACAGTTCACGGACATTTATCCCGCCTGGAAAGCAAAGGGCTGATAAGACGTGACCCTACCAAGCCGAGGGCCATTGAAATCCTGAATTTAGAAGAAGCCAACAGTATTCCGAAAACGAATGTCGTGAACGTACCTTTACTTGGAAAAGTAACAGCGGGCATGCCGATTACGGCCATTGAGAACATAGAAGAATACTTCCCGCTTCCCGAAAGCATGGTTCCACATGATGACCATGTATTCATGCTCGAAATCATGGGAGAGAGTATGATCGAGGCAGGAATTCATGATGGGGATTATGTCATCGTGAAACAACAAAGCAGTGCCAATAACGGAGATATCGTCGTGGCCATGACTGAAGATGATGAAGCCACTGTAAAACGATTCTTTAAGGAACCGGATTACATAAGGCTTCAGCCTGAGAACTCAAATATGGAACCCATTATTTTAAGAGATGTTTCGATACTTGGAAAAGTAATAGGCTTATATAGACAAATACACTAAAAGCGCTAAAGGCGCTTTTTTTGTTTGTTTTAATTTATGTCCCAAACTCTCTCATTATGCATATGTAAGACTAGGTTTTGATTACTATTTTTTAATAGTATGGAATTTTATAGGATTATTTCAATTTCCCCTTTTTCTTTTAAGGTTGATAGGAAAGTAAACTATCGCCATTCGGTGCGTGGAAGCCTATGTAAATGTAACCTTTTGTTAAATTAAAAAAAGAGAGGAATAAATTCACCACTCAGATAAAATTCATTACACTTTCGCCGATCAAGTTAAAAAATCTGTACTTCCATAAAATCCTATGCTTTGGCAGGCTCAAAGACGGAATCTTGACGGTATGATTATCTTCAACAATTCTGAATCATACTTCTCTATATTTCGGTTCTTAGCCATAGCCCAAATCGAATTTTTCTGTGCTTCTCAGTAGTCATTTTCTACTATGACAGCAGTATATAAATTTCTATCTACCCAGTTGGATATTTTCTGAATCGTTAAACTGGCGTACCGTTGACACCTAAACCATTTTATCCTCCAACGTAGAAAAAGCCATCACATCCATTACTTTCCTTGGATTGATGGCTTTATAAATTGACCGTTGAAAATCTTCAAAGCTGTTCGAATTACCTTTCTTTGATAAATGACTTCTTTCGTAAAAATTACTGTGGTATAAATCCTACCTAAATGGTGAAAGTTAATTTTGTATATCTTCCAATTTAAGGTGGTGAAATTATGGACTTCCCGACCATCCATACAAATTTTTGGGATGCAGTGATAGCCATTCCTACCATAATAATACTAACTCAACTGATTAAGGTTTTGTTTCATACTCCTAAAAAATTCATCCCTACCATCGCATTAGTTCTTGGCTTGTTCATTTCCATTTTCATCAGCCATAGAAATCATTTGGTTGCAGGAATTTTTATGGGCTGGTTTTATGGCTATGCAAGCATAGGCAATTACGCTGCGCTCAAAACTGGCATTTTGTCCTATAGAGCATCTAATGAAAAGACAGATTAGCTATCAGGTGTATGGCCGTCGATGAAATTCATTCATCTATTAAATCCATAGGCTACTGCACAGCATCTATGCCATCGACCACTCGCAATTTATATTGCGGTATGCTGCTGTAAGAACGAATAGGCAAACTGTTTTGTTCGTTCATCTTTCACATAGAAACCACTCTCAAGATCCGTTGAACTTTCATTAATCTCCTTGGTTTCTTTCTTGATAAATTTCTGGTGGTAAAGGCTTCTTTCCACTGTTTTCACGATCTTGATTTATTTCTTCGACTGTAGACAAACTCGAAAATAATTGAGTTTGTCTCAGTTTTTTAGGTTTGTAAATTCGAACGTTGCCTCCAGGCACTCGCTTTCAGCGTTCGGTCCGGGATGCCTTCAATAAAGAGAAGGCATCTTCTTCTTATTTTTCAATATAAACAGAACGAATTAGCGTACGGGTTCTTTCAG
This sequence comes from Peribacillus sp. NPDC060253, assembly GCF_042727425.1. NCBI lineage: Bacteria > Bacillati > Bacillota > Bacilli > Caryophanales > Bacillaceae > Peribacillus > Peribacillus sp. NPDC060253. The sequence goes on along the minus strand of NZ_JBHXAS010000047.1, from coordinate 21,201 downwards.
CACCACTCACACTTTTTTCCATGACATCAATCGTTACATTATAAACACCCGATTTAGGTACATCTGGAAGGGTACCTGAAAAATTTTCTTTGTCCATTACTTGAATAGAGCTTTTTTCATTAATTTCATTCCCGGATTCATCTAACAAATGAACCATAAAAGTGGTGCTGATTGGCCCTTTTTTATTATTGATAGGATTCTTTATTAAAAATTTCGCATCCTTTTGCTTAACCTTTCCAGGCATGCTTAATGTAATGGGATTCTTTTCGTTAAATTGTGCGGTTAACAGGTATGCATCAGTTGGTGACTTAGTCTTCATTCGCACTCTCCAGTCCCCAATTTCAAGGTTGTTTCCATTAAATGTTTGGATGGTTGCACCATTAAAAAAGGAAGCTTCATTTTTTGCAGAGTGGACTTTTACCGAAGGCGAATGCCTTTTATTGGATGGAGAAATTAATTCAACCTCAACATCTTTTGAGGCTGTATATATGGTTATCATACCTGGGGCTGCTTCATTTACATGGAAACTTTGTTCGTTCCAGATATTTTGTTGCAGTTCACCGCCTAGAACGGTTTGTGCGAGAGCGGTTGTAATGACATCATCTTCAACTTGTTGTTTATATTTTACAATTACACTCGGAAGCTCAACGGTAGAAGCGCTTCTTAAATAGGGCTCAATTCTTGGAAATACAGCTGAACCCACTCGAATATTATCGTGATCTAAGTTTGGATCAGTAAACAAATGTGACGCATAGGGAATTTTTGAACTCCATACATTCACTAAACCATCATTTTCTCCATACGTAGATAAATATTGTCCCCCCATTGATAAAGCAGAAAGTGCTGGTCCTCTATTCATTCCTGTCACCGTGAAATACATGTTTTTACGAGAGTTAACATGGTTGTCCGTGGCAGAGCGAAATTCCGCCATTTTGCCAACTTGCAAAGAATATGTTCCATCATCTTTTTGACCTAAAAGCGAACCAAGCCAACCTGCATACCAGCTATAAGCCAAATCAGCTAGATGAGAACCGTGATGTGGAGAAGCTAAAGTGATGATCCTGCCAACATATTGGTGGGCTCCATAGTGTACAAGAGCCGCTTGGGTGTCTGGTCCACCTTTGCTGTGAGCAATAACATTTACTTTTTCTCCGCCGAAATGGGTACTGATTTCCTCAAGCATGGATGCTAACAGCCTACCATTATCATATTGGCTAGCAGATCCATTACCAGCTGAATCATAAAGCTGAACAAAAACGGTTTGGTAGCCAGCCTCATATGCTTTGGTATACATATCATTGATACCATGATAATCCGTTTCACCGTACCAGCTTGTTGAGCTGCCATTTTTCCCTTGAACAAATACGATAGGTGGTTTATTTACGTCAAGATTGGGAGGGATGCTTCCCAGAAACCAATCCCCTGGGCTGAAAGTTTCGGAAGGCGGCTTCAATTTTCCCGCTGTGGAAATGTCTGGTTTTGCCATAATTAATATTGTTAATATAAGGACAAGAAAAATGACATAATTGATTATATTCCTTTTCAATTGTTATCTCCTCCCATATCCTTTGTAATTTTGAATCTCCTATTATCTATGTCCTCCTTTACCAAGTCTGCTTTATCCATTCATTAGTTTATATTTGTACTTTTACAATCCATTACCTGCAATCTTTATAAAAATGGGAGAAAAAAACTAGAAGGAATTCATTAATATAGAGATAAAGTATGAGGATGCGTCATTGTTACTTACGGACGATTTCTATAAACTCATTTCGATTGGCGGAGAGTGCTTAACTTTGAGGGATATTTTCTTTAACTTCATGCCCCACTTTTAGTGATTCTCTTTTTTCACAACGTACAAAAATAGGATTTCACAATAAGGACACAGTTGAGCTTTAGAAATTATGGAAGAAGACCTTATCATCACATGCAGTTTAAGTTCCTTACGTAAAAATGAGAACAAGCCCTTCTCGCAAAGGATAAAGGGCTTGACTATTTATGAACCTCCGTACTAATTCCTTTGAATATGACACTATCCGATTGCCCCTAATCTTGGTGTTTTTGACAACAATTTTTCCAATAGATACACAATTAATCTCTTTTTTAAACAAAACCCTTACACATTGCTAAAGAGAATTCCCTTTCCAATCGCAATGGTACTAACGGCTGCTCCTACAGCAACTTTTCCATCCACTACACCAAACTTATATGGACTTTTGTATCCCCTTGGCGGGTTAGAGTTGCCGATGAAAAGATTTTCCATATCGTCATGAAGCACATTTAGCCTTTGACCCTTTAACTACATTTAAAGTGTAGGTGAGGGTCAAAAAAAATGATATCATCGATCGAGAATCCTACACATTCAGCAAACATATACGCCTTATCAATCCGCAACGGAATCTTATATTGCTCATAGTCAATGTAGGTCCTTTTGGCCATCTTTAGCACTTTTGCCATTTCTTCTTGAGTTATACCTTTATACTTCCTAGCTTGTTTAAGTGTGAATTTAACGTTTGTCATATCTTGTCACCCCCTATTATAAAAATAATATCACACTTGAAGTATAGTTTCCAACAATTTTTTGTAAAATTCACGCACTTTGAGTTTACTCACTTTCACTCATGGTGTATATTCGAGGTAGAGGTGAAGAAATATGCACATTGGTGAACGGATTAAAATGTTTAGAAAAGAACGAAAAATGACACAAGAAGATTTGGCAAAAATATTAAAAGTGGCCCCAACGGCAGTTTCAGCTTGGGAATCAGGGCGGAATAAGCCATTAATGGATAAATTGAGCATGATGTCCACCTGCTTTGAAGTACCTCTTTCTCACCTCATTGAAGGAACACCTATCGTTAAAAATAATCCTTCAATGGAATTTTTAAACGAAAATAATGTTAGATTAATTGGTGTCTACGGAAATATCCATGCTGGAGAGCCAAATTTTACCCATGAATATATAGAAGCGTATATGCCGACATTAAATTCCATGCTAAAAACCGATCAAGAATACTTTTTCCTTAGAGTAAATGGCAACAGCATGAACAAAGAATTCAGTGACGGATCCTTGATCCTTGTTGAAAAAACAACCTACGTCGATAATGGGAAAATTGGTGTGGTCTTAGTAAATGGGTACGATGCTACTGTCAAAAAAGTAAATATTAACGAAGAAAGCATCACACTAACTCCCTGCAGCACGGATCCTTTTTATGAAGAAAAAATCTATCATATCAAAAATGATCGCGTACGAATTTTAGGGAAAGTGGTTCAAGCGATTAAAATATACGATTGAAAACTCAGTGCCCTTTAGGGTTTCATTAGTGGCAATGAAGAAATTGTTTACATACAACGACCCTATCTTTACGATGGTCATCTTTTAAAAACATTCAATTTGGTGATACATATAAGGTACAGGCCATATGGTTTGTGCTTTTTTAGTCTTGTTTTAATGAAACATGGATTTAAAATATCATATAAGAATCGATAATAAAAAATAATAATGAACATTTGCCCCTGTAGCTCTAGAAGGGAAGAGCGCCGGAAAACATTGTAGCCACCGGGTCGCAAGGTAAGGGTTTCAGAAGCACCGAAAAGCAAATAAGCTGAGGCAGGTGCAATTCCTGCCGGTGAAAATCCGTAGGGAAGCGTGTTCTCCCCTAACCTATGCTTACCGAAAGGAGTGCGGGTTCGAATCCCGTCAGGGGCTTGTTTCTCTATAAAACTGCCATCTATTATGGAGTCTCGGTTTGTTAATAAAAAAACATAAAAGATTGTAGACAAAAGGAGTTTCAGCTAAACTTTATAACAATTGGATTGGAGCGGAAGGTACGAGACTCCAGCTTAGGAATACGCGTCCAAGGGAGACCCCGCAGGCGTAAAGGCGCCAAGGAGGCTCGCGGACCGCCCGCGGAAAGCGAGTGCCTGTAGTGGAAATCAACAGGCAAATTCAATTATTATCGAGTTAGTCCACAGTCTGAAACTGCCATTTAATATGGCAGGCTTTAAATCGCTTATTTCCCCTTTTATTAGGTCTCAGGCAAATCATAACTTTGTCCTATAATCCCCTTTTCGCTCACTTTCAAAATATGTATAGCATGATTTAAACATAATGAGTAAAACGGTCACATGTTTTTGACCTTTTTTTGAAGCCAATAAAAAAACCCTCTCTTTAAAGAGAAGGGTTTTTACGTGGTGTGTTTTCTGGAAGTTATACATAATTTAACCCATCAATTACAAACTATTCATTTCACTCGTAATTTCTGATTTACAAAAATAGTGTACTGGCTGTCAAGGCCGTTCCACTCCTTAATTTTTTGAACAGTACTGCCATAGGCCAGGCTTAAGGAATACACCGTGTCCCCGTCAACAACAGTATGGTATACCGCTGTACTTTTCTTTGTAAGATTGAAGCATTTAACGATACCGTTTACATGTCCTCGAGCAAGGGCTTCAATAAAAGAGGCCGTTTTCAATTTGGCTGCATCATTGACATTATCGATAAATCCATTTTCAGTCAAAAGTGCAGGCATATCCGTTTCACGGAGCACATGTAAATCTCCTGTTTTTTGTCCTCTGTCTTGGATATTGATGAGCTTCATGACCTCTGAATGAATTTGATCTTGATACGTTTTCGTTGCCTGGTTTGTGAAGGTATAAACGTAATCCTCATAACCAGTTCCGCCTCCTGCATTAATGTGGATGGAGAGGTAGAAGTCCGCTCCCCAAGCGTTCGCTTGATTCGTTCGATCGTTTAAGGAGGGGTACGTATCTAGGGTCCTACTCATTTTTACAGAAACATTATTATATTCTATTATTAAAATATCTTTCATTCTAGTTGCAATGGATAAAGTTAAATCTTTTTCTTTTAATCCATTTCCCACCGAGCCTGTATCTGTACCGCCGTGTCCGGGGTCAATAAATATTTTTACCATTTTATCACCTCTATTAATCTTATGTCACGTCACAATAAATGCTTGTACACATATACTACCGGATTATTAAAACCTGAAAATAATAGAGAAAATTCTTTGTTTTCCTTACTCCGCTGCCTCGGTTCTTATGGAATCCCTTCTACTCCCCACCCTTTTCTTTCTCAAAAAAAATACACCCCGCCGAGTGTATATGTCATGGTACGATCATCTTGATAAATAACACTACGACTAAAGTGCAATTAACTTTTGATTTCCTTAAAAAGCTTTCTTCTATTATTTTACTTTGGTAAAATCAAACAGGAACTTCTATCAATTAAAGGACGTGACATCATACATGAAATAACCACATTCTTATAATGGGCAACAGGCAAGGCGCCCTTATGATTCTGCTAATGTGGGTAACAGGGCAGATGGACACTATCGATATCCCATCATTATGATGTTCAATAATCCGATTTTATAAGGAGAAGAACGCATGACGAATGAATTCAAACGGTTTGAGCAATTGATTCAAATGTTAGATTCAGGAAACAAGCTTATTCGTGTCTGGGACTTAAAAGGCGGAATCTCTGCACAGGTTACTGGACTTGAAGTATTACAATCTACAGGGCAGAACACAAGACTGATCGTTCGTCAGCATGGTGATAATGATTTGAAACGAAACCCAAATGTTGCGGCAGATGAACACAAGCTCTTAAGGATATTGAAAGCTGCAGGTTTGCCTGTCCCGACGCCATATTACTTCGATCAAACCTGCGAGTTTTTTTCCAAGCCATGTGTAATTATCGAATTTATTGATGGAAATCCAGAATTCACTCCCTCAAATTTAAAAGAATATATCTTTCAGTTGGCAACCAATCTAGCAGAAATCCACCGTGTCGATTGTTCAAATCTAGATTTATCATTTCTGCCTAAACTAGAAAAAAACAATGCCGAGATGTTAAATAAGGTAATCCTGGACGAAACATTGAACCTGAGCTTGATTAGAGATTTATTAATATCTTCCATGCCATTACCCTCACTGAATAAGGAAGTAATCCTTCACGGAGATTATTGGCCAGGAAATATATTATGGAAAGAAGATAAATTAGTTTCCATAATTGATTGGGAGGACTCAGGCCTAGGGGATCCTTTGGCAGACCTTGCAAATAGTCAACTCGAAATTTTATTTCATTTTGGAATGCAAGCGATGAATGACTTCACCAATCAATATAAATGCATGATGCCGGAGGTGAATTTTACAAACTTATCTTTCTGGCAATTATTTGCCGCATTACGGTTATCTACATTTCCTGAATGGGGCTTGGAAAAAAGCAAGGAAAATAACTGGCGAAAAAGACACAAGACATTTGTTCGTCAAGCGATTAACCAAATTCGCTTTAATTGATGTTTCATCCATTTTTTTATGAGTGAAAGATCAGATATGCCCATGATAAAATCCCCTCTCCCTGCTAGGGAGAAGTTTTCGATAAAGTGAACCATTCATACAGCGCCATTATGTAGTCATTATTTTTGATAAAGGCATTTATACTAGTCCCTTTATCACTTATTTTCATAAACTAACAATGACTTTAAAAACAACATAGGAGGTGTTGATATGTATAATAAGCCATGGGGGCATCCACAAGGCGGTCAATGTCCACCACAATATTGCCCACATCGAACAATGCCTACTCAGAATAATCCACCTCAAATCTCCCCAACAAATCATGATGTTAAAACAAATGTCATTAATACTGTGATTCCAGTTTTTCATCCAACACATACAACTACCGTGAATAAACACTTCATCACGTATATTCCGCATACCCGATGTGTCGTGAAAGAGTGTCATACCCAAAACTTTGTTTGTGGAGTTCCTCAACCCCCTTGTTATTCAAGGAAAATGTTCAGATATTAATAAAAAAACCCCATTTCGGGGTTTTTATTAATTCCATCAACCTTTGAAAATTTGATATTCATAATTTACAACTGTCTAAATGCATACTCCCTATACTTTTTAAAGTGTTGTTTTTTATAAAATTCTTTTGCAGCGATGTTTTCAAACCAATAATCCAGTTCAATTAAATCTATATCGTTCTTTTTAGCAATATCAAAGACTTCATTCTTCAGTTTTTTACCGCACCCTTTTTGGGTTTGACCTTCAACGATACTAAGTTGATGTACATACACAGATTTATACGCATTTTTAAAAGCATTTTCTGGATGGTTTTTAATTTCAATCATGCGTAACCGACCGGTTCTTCATGATCTTTTAAAAGAAGAAAAACATACCTGTTATTTTCAACTAAAGTTTTGAATGTATCCTTCATTGCAATATAGTCATATTCCTTAAAATACTTAGGATATAGTTTTACATGCAGATTGTGAACATTTTAGTTTAATTTTACAATTACTTCATGATCCCTGACTAACATACATAATTATCCCCCTTTCTATATCCTGTGAGTTTTTATATAACAAACAAGCAACGTCCACATTCAAAAAGTACAATCCTAGCCGTAAATAAGAATCTCATTCCTAAAACAAGCTTATGGGCAGTCAAAGTTCTTTTTTCATTCTGGGTAAATAAAAGACGCGAATCAACAGTTTCAACATACTAATAAATAAAGTGGAAAATATCTTTAAGAGAATAGTAACCTATTTCCTTAACATACTGAAAGGTGATGATCATGACTTACCCTCTTTTTATTGTGACTGGCATTAGTGGCTCAGGTAAATCAGCAACTTCACTGGAATTGCAGAAAATCATGGTAGATTTCAATGTATTTGATATGGATCTTATCGTTAACAACGACGATTATCAAACAGCTTGTGATAATTGGTTGAAAGTTGCCTATTATAGTGCTTATTCCGGCCGAAATTCCGTATTATTCGGCAATGTTCCTGATCCATATAATGTTGAAAGTTGCGACCATTTCCCTTTATTCAATCCCGTTCATTACCTACATCTTTATTGTAACGAAGAAGCACGTACACAACGATTATCGTCTCGTGGTAAATGGACGACTGACAGCATTAACTATATGAATGCACTATCTGAGAAATTAGTTCAAGAAGCCAAAAATTCAGTTCCTCCAGTACCAACTTTAGACACTTCAAACACTGCTCCACCACAAGTTGCTAAGTTAATTAAACAATGGATAATGAAGAACTTGCCTAAATAAAGAACATTATTAATCCAGATATGAAGCTTTCTGGTGAACCTCCTACTGCTTTTCTGAAAGCTCAAACTTGTCTGTTGCTGGCTTTCAGAAGGAAATCCATGAAATAATGAAGCTTATTATTATTTCATTTATCATATTCTACCATTTTCCTTTTCCTTACTTTCTTTAAAAAAATTCTGATACCCTGATGACTTGATTGATGGGCATTCAGCCAAACAAAAAATGGACAAGTTCTTAAAGACCATTTTCCCACTGTCCATCAACACCCATCATTGTTTTCTATTTATCTCGCGTTGCCGTTTAACGATTCAACTCTATTATTCGTATCCTAATTCCATGATCGAAGTTCATCCCATCATTTTCGATTGAACTTCATTTGACAAAATAACTAAAAACCCTTGTTTAACACATGGTCCTTTTGCTGCAAAACGTCCATTATTTTTTTAGTTCAGTGCCAAGGATATGCCTTATATCTTTATATAGATTCTTTTTATCTACTTTTATAATACATTTTGAAAATTTATTGATTGCCCACAAAAATCCGAAGAAATATATTTTTTCTATACGATCTGAGCAATAGAATGCCTTGACAAGAAACATAGACGTATTGTTCAATATAAAAAAGATCATCTAGACGGTTTTTTGACTGACAAAATGATTCTATTGACGGTTACACAGAACTGTTTTATAAAGCTAGATTAGATGTGGTAAGATGCTTGGGGAAGTCATCATGTAATTAATTAATATGCCAACAAAGGGGGAGTTCATCTTGAATCCATATTCATTTTTGGCCATAGCCATCATAAGTGAAGTTTTTGGTAGTTCCATGTTAAAAGTATCTAACGGATTTAAAAAGTTGTTGCCCTCCATTAGTGTGGTATTCGGAATGGGGTTAGCTTTTTATTGCCTGTCTATATCTCTTAAAACCATTCCACTTGGAACCGCTTATGCGATATGGTCAGGTATAGGTACGGCATTAACTGCTCTAGTTGGTGTTATCGTTTATAAAGAAAGCTTTAATCTAAAAAAATTTTTAGGTTTAGCCCTCATCATTGGAGGAGTTGTTGTTTTGAAACTCACCAGTGGTGGCTCTCATTGACCTTTTGAAAATCGGAGGTAATAGCATGAAAGGTTACATCGCTTTAGGGGTATCGATCATTAGCGAAATATTCGGTACGACCATGCTTAAATTATCTGAAGGATTCACTAATTTATATCCTTCTTTTGGGGTCATATTAGGTTTTGGATTAGCATTTTATTGCTTATCTTTATGTCTAAAAACCATTCCATTAAGTTTGGCTTATGCCATTTGGTCAGGAATAGGAACCGCTTTAACAGCGTTAATTGGCGTACTGTTATGGAATGAGCATTTTAATTTGATTACATTAGGTGGCTTAGTTTTAATAATAGGTGGAGTCGTTTTGTTAAATGGATCCCACACTCCAAAACAAGTAGGAGAATCATCAATCTGAAGGTTTGATGATTTTTCTTTTTCCAGTTAGTTAACCAAGAAAAAGCGTTAATGTCCTCAAAATTTTAAGGATTCCAAATTTACCTTTTCCTTTGTTCATGCCCTCCCTTTTAATTTTTCAAAAGCCCAACAATCAAAAAACTTAATCTAAATCCTCCAGAACATGTTAATTTATGAGCTTTGATCATTATTTAAAACCTTATCGATATCTTCTCTATCGTAATCTAAAATCCAATCAATATATTTATCATATATTCCTCTTATTGTTTCGGGTGAGGTCGCTAGCAAATCACATCCCCTATCATCATAAACATGAAAAATGGTTTTCCTTTTGATATTCACAAAAAAGACATCATGTGAAATTTTAGGTTTTATCCCCCTGTCTTGATTGCAAATAGCTTTTAATAGAGGCGGCGCATACTGAATATCCGATGTGTTACATTTAAGAATGAACCTTTGTGTTATATGTAGCTGCTCTTCCTCATCTTCTGGTAAAACGTTAGGTATTGTTTTATGCTTTAACTTGAATCGTACACTCTTATCCCTAACATGACGGTTGAATATTTTAACTTTGTTTGTAAAATCGTTTACATTTGCCACGACAAAAACCTCTTCATTGTCAACATGTTAAGATTTAAACAAAGTAATTGCCCTGTTATAAACTCCTTTAAGGTAGGGATTGTCTTCATTATCATTTTCATTAAAGCAATCAACCCCCAATTCAAAACGGATATCAAATACCAGCTATAAAATAAGCCGGGTCTTAAAGATAAATTTTTTTAATGGGTCTCCATACACTCGTTAAATTCCATATATATCCTTTCATTTCAACTTACTCTTCAACCTATCCAGCTGCAACTTGTTCTCCATTTGAAAAGAGAAGGTCGCCCCTGCGACCTTCTCTTTTCAAATGGAGTTGAGTTTCAAGAATAAATACCTTTTTATTGATTATAGATTTTTCGGTCTTAGCTTAAGCGAACATTTCGCTCGGGCTTTCATCAAGTTCTTCGTGCAAAGTCCGTAAACTTGAATTTATCGGGTCTATGCCTGGATTCACTATACTGAAACAGGGTTCCATCCATTAAATGGACCGTACTTTTCACGACTGCCACCATATTGTAGTCTTCTATGTCCAATAATTGTTTATCTTCATCACTGCATGGCTCCACAGTGATTTCTTTATTTGAAAAACCAATCTGGTGTCCCAGTTTCTTTTCAATATATCCATAAATCGAATCCTGACAAATTTCTTTTGTCAGGTTAGTTACGAACTCACTATTGAAATAGTCTTTGTCCAAAATGATTTTCTTGCCGTTGATTTGCCTGACTCGGACAACTTTCCATACTTTTTCGCCTTCAGTTAAGTCAAGAAGCTTAATCATGTTTGAATCAGGTGGCTCAAGCTCCATGGTATGGATGATCGTTTTGGAATGCAGATTCAACTTTTCCACCATTTCTTTATAGGAAATCAAGCCTGCTACTGGAAAATTAAATTTGCTGAAATCCAACACAAAGGAACCCTTGCCTTTGATTTTATGAATATACCCATTTTGTTCAAGCAGGTGTAAGGACTTTCTCACAGTATCCCTCGATATTCCATACTCTTCCATAAAACTACTTTCGGATGGAAGCTTTGAATTGGTGGGAAAGATTCCTTCTTCAATTTTTGAAACGATATCACCGTATAGCGATACGTACTTACTGTTCATTTCATCACCACAATATATATTTGTTAGTCTGCTACTCCTTTTTCAACAAATAGACACATGATTCATAGGGGCGCAGGATAAAATCACCTGCATGCTCTTTTGAATCACTATAATTTGAGAGCAGGAGCTCTGACTTGAATCCGGATAGGTCTGCCCCCCTTGGAATTTTGAAGGAAGCATCTTTTGCATAAAAGTTATTGATGACCAAAAGTTTCTCATCTTCATGACTGCGTATATAGGCGAATAGTTCTTCATGGTCGCCTAGAATTTCCTGATAGTCCCCATACGCAATGATATCATGTTTCTTCCTTAATAATATAAGTTTTTGGTAATGATAGAAGATGGAATCCTGATCATTGAGTGCCTGTTCCACGTTGATGGCCTTTGCATTATCAGGCACTGTAATCCATGGCGTCCCTTCCGTAAAACCTGCATGCTCTGCATGTTTCCACTGCATGGGAGTTCGGGAGTTGTCGCGGGATTTAGCTTGGAGGATTTCGATTATTTCACTCTCATCTTTGCCTTCCTCTTTTAAGATATTGAAATAATTAATCGACTCCACATCGCGGTATTGTTCAATTTGACTGAATTTCGGATTGGTCATCCCTATTTCCTCACCTTGATAAATATATGGGGTTCCCCTAAGCATATGGATGGCCGTCGCAAGCATCTTGGCAGATTCCTTTTGATACTCTGAATCATTGCCAAACCGGGACACGATCCTCGGCTGGTCATGGTTGCACCAGAACAGGGCATTCCACCCATTGCCTTCTTGCATACCAGATTGCCAGCTGCTTAGGATATCTTTTAACTTCCTGAAGTCAAAATCAGCAATCGACCACTTTTCACCATCCTTGTAATCCACCTTTAGATGATGGAAATTGAATACCATGGACAGCTCCTTTTCATCTGGAGATGAATATTTGATGCAATGGTCGATGGTCGTTGATGACATTTCCCCAACAGTCATCACCTCTATATCCTTCCCAAACGTTTCTTCATTCATCTCCTTAAGGAATTGATGAATTTTGGGACCATCTGTATAAAAGCAACGTCCATCTCCTTCTTTGTCATTTTCAAACAATTCGGGTTTAGAAATAAGATTGATAACATCCAATCGGAATCCTTTGACACCTTTATCCAGCCAGAAGTTAATGATATTGAAGATTTCCTGCCTTACTCTCGGATTTTCCCAGTTAAGGTCCGCTTGTGTCCGATCGAACAAATGGAGGTAATATTCATCTTGTTCCTCTACATATTCCCATGCAGAGCCACCGAATTTTGAAATCCAATTTGTAGGGGGCTCCTCATTTTTTGATTTCCTGAAAATATAATAATCCTTATATGCTTTCTCTCCAGCCAGTGCTTTTTGGAACCATTCATGCTCTGTTGAAGTATGGTTGAATACCATATCCAGCATGATTTGGATATCCCGTGAATTAGCTTCCTTCACCAATCTTTCGAATTCATCCATCGTCCCAAACGCTGGATCAATGGATGTGTAATCCGCTACATCATATCCATTATCATTTTGAGGTGAACGATAAAAAGGGGTCAGCCAAATATAATCCACTCCCAGTTTATTCAGATAATCAAGTTTTTCAATGACACCATTTATGTCGCCGATGCCGTCGCCATTGGAGTCCTTAAAAGACTTCGGATAAATTTGATAGATGGTACTTTTTTTAAAATCCTTCATTGTAAATCCTCCTCTGCTTTCCCGGTTGTATCCTTTTGTCTCTATGATAAAAAAGAGGGAGAATGCTCCCCCTCCGCATTATTACGCATTTAATTTCGTTGTTTTCGTTCTTGTTTTCAAGTTCATTTGAGGGCGCTTGGAGAATGCTATAGTCAAAATGAATGGCACAATGAATGCAACCAACATCGCGACCGCAAACATTCCCATATGCTTTGGCTGGATGGAAAGGATACCTGGAATCCCCCCAACACCGATTGAGTTCGCCATCACCCCAGATCCGACTGATACGATGCCAGCAAACAGCGAACCAATCATACCGGCTAAGAACGGGAAGCCGTATTTCAAGTTAATGCCGAACATGGCAGGCTCCGTTACTCCGAGATAACATGAAATCGTAGCTGGAATGGAAACTTGTCTTTCCTCCTGATCTTTTCTGTTAATGTAAATCATCGCAAGCACTGCTGTACCTTGAGCAATATTGGATAAAGCAATCATTGGCCAAAGGTTCGTTCCGCCTAGTTCACTCATAAGCTGAAGATCGATTGCGTTTGTCATATGATGCAGGCCTGTGATGACAAGTGGTGCATAGGCAAAGCCGAAGACGGCAGCAAAAAGCCAGCCAACTGATGAATTCAGTCCGGAATATACAACCGTTGAAATGACTGAACCGATTTTCCAACCTAAAGGCCCCAAAATGGTATGGGCAATGATTACTGTTGGAAGTAAAGAAAAAAATGGAACGACGATCATGGAAATGGAATTATGCACTTTATCTCTCAAGAAAATTTCCAAATATGCCAAAACGAAGCCCGCCAGTATGGCTGGGATGACCTGGGCCTGGTAGCCTATCATATCGACTTGGGCAAAACCGAAATCCCAAAAAGGAATGTCACTTGCCTTCGTGCCTGCAACTGCGTAGGCATTTAGAAGTTGTGGAGAAACCAGGGTCAAACCAAGGACGATGCCGAGAATTTGAGTCGTGCCCATTTTCTTCGAGATGGACCATGTAATCCCAACAGGAAGAAAATGAAATATGGCTTCACCTATCAACCACAGGAATGAGTGAACCCCTGCCCAAAATTGTGAAATATCAACAAGCGTCTTCGTACTGTCATCGAACATTTTAATATCGCCGATGATATTGCGGAATCCAAGAATGAGGCCTCCAACCACTATGGCAGGAATCAATGGTGTGAAAATATCCGCAAGATGGGAAATCAAACGCTGCAGCAAGCTCATATTCTGTTTAGCTGCTTCTTTCACATCTTCTTTTGACGCTTCCTGTAATCCAGCCATGGAAACGAATTCATTATAAAAAGATGATACCTCATTCCCGATAATGACCTGGAATTGGCCAGCTTGTGTAAATGTTCCTTTTACAAGCTTAATCGATTCAATTTTGCTTACATCCGCCTTGCCAGGGTCCTTCAATGCAAATCGCATTCTTGTCGCACAATGCGTAACCGTTGCAATATTTTCCTTCCCTCCGACATGTTGGAGCAAATCCCTTGCAGGTTCTGTGTATTTACCCATTTCACTACTTCCCTTCCCTAGAAAGCAAAATATAATTGATTTTATAACCTGTACGTATAGGTTCTGTATACGCTTTCATATTATCCTGTACGTACAGGTTTTGTCAATAACTTTTTTCCAGCCATCTACCTTCACTTTATATAAGGAGTGATTCTCATAGGCTTCGATTTACTATACGATTCATCCACAATAAAGGAATTAAAACGTAAAAAATGTAATCCAGTTAAGGGAGCAATAATAGATTTACAGAAAGGAATTCCCATCAGACATGATAAGTAGCTGTAAAATTCAGTAATAAGGTATAATGAGGATATAACCTCTTTATTGACAACTTAATGGTTAGAATATAATAGATAAATGGGAGATGAACTTGTGTCCGAAACTAATAAATTTCCACTTATATCAGGTAATCTTTCTCTGGATTTAGTGAACACGGAACTAGTCAGTCGTGGTCAACGACAAGACTTATTGCTATCAGAAGAAGATGTGCTGGACTGGCTTACTGTAATAAAAGAGCAAAACTCATTTTGGAGTGATCAGCTATGCTTAAAACTTAAAGAGAGAATCGAGCAGGTATTCGTATGTCTTCTAGAAATGCGTACAATTTTAAGAAGACAATCCGAATTAATAGCAGATGGGAATCCGATTCCTGATGAGTTTATCGCTTTTTTAGAAAAGAAAATTGAAAAAGCACCATTCACTTATAAATTAATGGATCAAAAATTGATTCCCATACCTGTTGGAGAAGCAGAAGATATCTTGCTTTCTTTTATTGCTTATGACTTATTAACTTTAATAGAAGAAAATAAGCTAGCCTCATTAAAGCGTTGCTCGAATAATGATTGCGTATTGTTATTTATCGATGAAAGTGGAAGACGTAAGTGGTGTTCAATGAAAATATGCGGTAATAGAAAAAAGGTCGCCCGATTTCAATACCGGAAATCTGATGATGAATGAAGAGCCAACTTCTTAAAAGAGTAGGTTTTTTTATGAGATTTTTAACTAACTGTTAAAAATGATTTTGACAGGTTAGTTTATTTCGTGTAAAGTGTAAATGTACTTGTAAGGAGGGGGAATAATGGACCGCATAGCTGTGACTGGGCAAAAAGAAACAAGCTCATTTCATATACGGTATTTATCTAAAATGAAGGGAAAAGGAAGAAGTCCTTTACAGATAAATGTAAAAGACGCAATAACCGGGCTAATCGGTGGATTTTTAACTATTTTCGCTTTAATTCTTTTAACAAAAATGACATCAGCATTGTGGTTAATGGCTCCATTTGGTGCCAGTTGTGTACTTGCGTTCGGTCTATGGAACGCGCCGTTATCACAGCCACGGAATATTATTGGGGGCCATTTTGTTTCAACATTCGTAGGTTTAGCTTCCTATCATTTTTTTGGCGATGAGCCTTGGGCTATCGGCTTAGCAGTCGGATTAGCAATTGCCGTCATGATGCTGACAAAAACGACGCATCCACCAGCAGGGGCAGATCCACTTGTTGTTATGCTTGGTCATTATAGCTGGAGCTATTTATTTACGCCTGTGTTAATTGGTTCCGTGATAATCGTTTTCCTTGCACTGTTAATTAATAATTTGCGCAGCAATCGGAACTATCCGACTTTTTGGATTTAAGGTAAATAGAAGTATAAGCCTTTTGTTGCGATAAACGATGTAACGAAGTGTATTCAAAAATGAGTAATCTGCAATTATATCTAAATAACAAAAAGAGGAGCTGGGGTGCTCCTCTCAGACTGAAGACAGACTCGATAATATTGGAGTTTGTCTTCAGTTTTTTAGGTTTTTAAAATGTGACCGTCGATTTTCCCTCTAGGCACTCATTGAATATTATCAATAAACAATTAAGTTTCAGCGTTTAGTTTTACATGCGTTTCTGCAACTTCCACTCCGTTTACGAGAAGGAAGATACGATGGATTCCCGTGTAATGACGACGTGTCGTCAAATCCTTCCAATTGTGGATTCTCACTCTCTCGACTCGTTCTCCATCCGTGAAATTCCTATCTGCCAGTAGAAATATTTTGCGAGACGTTTTCTTACTGGCTTTAACAAAATCGATGGCGTACTCAATACGAAGTTTCGCTGTATTCTTCACGTTCACTAGAAACCCGAAATAAAGTTCACTGGTTTCCCCAATAAAAATCGAATCTGGTTCATTTCTAATACATGCGTTTGTAATGATAGTAAGATTGTTCAATACATCCGTGTAACCAAATAATGAAAGGACCTCTGGATCCGCCTTACGAACAAGAGTTCGGCACCCCCGTCGAACAATCCAAATCGTTTGAGGGTTTCCACTTTCATGCCAGCGCTTGGCAGTCTCTATGACGGCATTTGGATGATCTCTCGCAATATCATTCAAGTTATTTGCCACACTTTTGCGTACATAGAGGGACGGATCGCTTTTCAGGTTCTCAAGCAATTCCAATACAGGTGTCGGATCGGATTTGAACATTGGTAAAGCTTGTCCCCAAGGTAACCTGGGCCGGCACCCCTCACTAGCCAGCCTGCGGACATGTTCATCATCATGCTTGGTCCATTCCTTCATCTTCTCGATCATTAAAACGGGATCAAGCAAGATAAAAGCTCGGATTGCAAATTCAGAGGATGACCTTGCAGTAAAACGCTCCAACGCATCTAGCGATAACGGCCAATCTTTCTTATTCAATCCATGTACCTCGACAAAGTCCGGGAAAAATAAATACCTAAACCCTTCACAATCCTTATCAATTTGATACAAAATATCCAATGCCTCTTGATAATCACTTGGAAGATGCCTCCCGAGGGTAATGGAAATATGTCTAATTCGTTCTTTTAACTTTCTCTCGTCCCAATGCTCATCCATAACTTCCTCTACAAACGATTCAGTAGATAAGGACGGATGGACACCTTTTACTTTTTCACCGAATTCACGAATGAACGTTTCATTATATAGATCCTTTAAGGGCTCTGCCAATTATTTCACTTCTTTTCTTTATAATGGACATGCAAATGTATCTCAACCATAGCATGTTCCTCTATCATATAACAAGAAGATAACGCAATAACCTAACCGATAAAATCCTTGAGAATCATATCAAACATAGCCATTTAGCTCCCCTTGCCAAATTCATTTTACAGATCTCTTTTTTTAGCTTTGCTCAGTTGAACAAAGGTTAATATTTGACGGTTTATTATAATCATGTTAAGAAATGCATTCAACTCCAAGCAGGACAAGACTTGGAGTTGAATGCATTTTTAATATATGAGCCTTCGGTAGACATTCAAATGATATGCATCTAAGGCTTTTAGGAATTGAGAACGTTTTCTTTTTAACGTTTGGCAACTCGTCAAAAAAACTAGAAAAAGAGAGATAAAGAAGAAGGAAATTGTTTGCATACCTATAACATAATATACTTTTTAAAGTCCCTCTCTTAGTTAATGATCTGACATTACTGGAAAATCGAAATATTATCTCCTCTTATTCCTGCATATGCACCGCGGCTTACTAACTGTTTTCTTTCAGGATGAACAAGTAGCCATTTATTTTTCATGAATAATAGCTTATCCTCTTCTGTTCTTTTTTCCAAGTCCTCTTTTAATGGTTCATTTGTTCCGGATGGCAAAATAACGATGGTCTTAAAACCATCATTATTTACTTTACACGGCGCAAAATGTAATGTCGTACTATATAATTCCACGGCAGTTCCCTTAGGTATAAAGAAAGCTGTCACATTATTAGAATCATAGATATTGTCTTGAATATCTTGTACCTTTCCTAAGAGAAGAACCAGGTCTGTCACAGCGATGTTGATTTCACTGCCTTTATGATATTCTAAACCATTTAAAGTTGAGTTAGGACCATTACAATATCCAATTTGTATCGACATCTCACCATAAAATGCTGTTTGAATTTGTTCATTCACTCTCTTATTTTCCATATTTGCAACAGAGGCAATATATATATTTTGATCTTGAGGAATTTCTGTATCTTCCATATAAGTTTGTAACTCATGGAAATCATATCCCTTGATTATTTTACCGTATGGGGTAAACGTTCTATCTTCAACATGAAAAAAAGAAACGTGTTTATTAAGCCCTTTTATCGTTTCGAATTTAGACAAAGCCATTCGCCTCATTTCTTCTCTATAAAAGGCCCCTCAAAGAAAAACCTATGAGGTACCCTTCATCGCTATCTATTATTTTAATACGGGTACTTCCGTTATTGTGTTATCCCAAGCATTGCGGAATTTATCTAATCCATAATCAGTAAATGCGTGGTGGAAGCTTTCCTTATAAACATCGAAGCCACAAGTCACGATATGAGCACCTGCTTTCGCAGCATCAACCATTTGTTTACCGTTCCGTAATGCAGCCACAATAATTTCTGTATCAAAATTATATGTTTTATAGATATTTACGATGTCTTGAATATATTGAGTTGTGTCATCTCCGCTATTTTCTTTCCATCCAACAAAAGGTGATACAAAACTAGCCTTAATTCGGGCAGCCTGTAAGGCTTGAGACGGAGAAAAAACAAGCGTAACATTCGTAGGAATACCTTCTTTTTCAAATTCCCTCGCAGCAATTAAACCAGGCTCTGTACATGGGATCTTAATGACGAAATTAGAAGATAATTTTGCAATTTTAGTTCCTACTACAACCATTTCTTTTGCATCTTCTAAATGAGGATTAATCTCGACTGAAATAGGAAAGTTTTCAACTCCCTTAAATTCACTTCCTAGTTCATCTAAAACTGTTAGGAATGGTTTACCACTAGTCATTATGTGACGGGGGTTTGTTGTCACACCATCAATTGCCCAATTTTCATATGCATAACGAACTTCCTCAAGAATAGCACTATCCAAAAAATATTTCATAGTTTGTTCCTCCTTGTTATTAATTTAAACATAATAATGTTTACCTAAAACATCATTACCTTTAACATTATAATAAAAAATAGACTACAATATTTCAAGCTTTTTATACAGATTCTAGTAAATATCTTTTTATACAATACCGCCAGTCTGTTTTTACGATAGAAGCACACTTGGAATTTTTACTCTAAAAACATACACTCTATCGGTTCAAAAATGGCAATATCCTAACATAACAGGTCTTCAAATGGTTAAATCCTACAGTCTTACTCTTCACTTTTATTTTACATAGGTACACCGGTTTTACGGTCATTAAGATCTTTTACGATATTATTGTATTTTTCATCTGATAGTTTATAAAATATTCCCATTACAATAATAGTTGCCATGGCTAAAGTACTTGGGTATATGAACATTAGTCCTCTAATCCCTTCAACTACATTAGCATTTTGCACTGCATTGGGAACATAACCGACCAACCCTAAAACAATCCCTGGAATAAAACCCGCGAGGGCCTGAGATAGTTTGCGACAGAAAGTAAAGAAAGAATAAACCACACCTTCAGATCTGTTACCTGTTTTCCATTCTCCATATTCAACTGCATCAGAAACAAATGCCCAGTTTAAACTATTAACAAATGAACTTCCAAAGAATGCAAAACAAGCTAAAATGATAAATATTACTGCGTTATCAGCAAAAAGATAAGCTAATATATCGCCAACTGCCCAAATTGCACAACCAAGTATATACGTGTATTTTTTTCCTAACTTTTTAACCATAAACGGAACTAATGCCACACCAATAAACACACAGCCAATGCTAAAAAAACCCATGTAAGGAACGATAGAAACATTTTTTAATACATATTGACAATAATATACTTGTACTGCGAGCTTCACATTAAACGCTGAAAAGGTAAACAAGTTGACTAAGCAAAGTATCAGAAGAGGCGTATTTTTTAGAAGCCCTTTATAACTATCACTTAGTTTTACTTGCGTTTCTTTTGGCTTCTCATATACATACCGTTCTTTAACATTCGCATAACAATATATTTGAAATAAAACACCTACAAATGCAAATATCGATACAGCTACTATATATCCAGTAGATTCACTATCAAAAAGTAACACAATAGGCATAAACCCAACTGTAGTAACAAGTAAGCCAAAGTTTGCACCTGCTTGTCTAAATGCAGCTAACTCTGCTCTTTCTACAGGATCTTTGGTCATAGCCGGAACCATTGAACCGTAAGGGATATTCGAAATACTATAAATGGTTCCAAAAGCCATATAAGTAGCATAAGCCCAAATCATTTTTCCTGTAAGTGAAAAATCTGGATTAGTAAAACTCACGATTGTAATAAGAGCTAGCGGTACTGCTGTGTAAAGTATAAAAGGTCTAAACTTTCCTTTAGGACCAATTTTTTTTCGATTATCAACCCAAGTACCTACAGTAATATCGGCAAAAGCGTCCCAAATTTTTGTAATTAAAAAAATTAGTCCAGCAGTTGCAGAAGGCAATCCTAGTGCATCGGTATAAAACTTAAGCAAATATATTTGACCTAAATCAAACAAAAAATTATTTCCAACATCCCCCATTCCGTAAGCGATTTTTTCCTTAAGTTTTAATTTCTTAGAAGTTTCAACTGGACGTTCAACGTTTTGAATGACTGATTGTTCCATAAGTTCTCTCCTTTTAGAGACCATTTTTATAATTCAAGAAATTTCCACTTGGATATTTGTAAATAACCCTTCATAAGAAATGCAGACACTAAAAAATTCCAGTTAAAAAATCTTCACGGCATAATCTCCCTTCTAT
>NZ_JBHXAS010000046.1:0-36842 GCF_042727425.1 Peribacillus sp. NPDC060253 | reverse complement strand
GAGACAGCTTATATATTATAACATTATAATAAAAATCGGAATCGGAACACGGCAAAAAGGCAATCTATATGCTTGCCTTTTTTGCATTTAGAATGGTTGGGAAAGAGCCTTATTGGCAACATCGACGTCATTTTGAAGCAATTGGTTTAAGTCGTAAGCAGGATAGAGGTTTCTTTCATATAGGCAGTTGAAAATCTTGGCATGGGTATCGATGGCTCCATTTAAATGTTTCTTAAATACTTTTCGAAGAGAAGGGGTGGCTGTTTCAGTAATGGCAAGGGCATAACTTTTGATGGATGTTTTGGCAAAGCCCAGTAATTCCCCGGCAGCAGCGGCCGATGCGTCATCTTTTAATACATCGTCATCCCGACCTGTCTTAGGCGTCAATGGGTAAAATTGCAGCAGCTCCGTGATGTTTTGGGTAAGGGCATCAATCGTTTGCCTATATATCGTTTTTAAAATGGGGTCTTTTATTTTTGGATAAGCTCTTTTAAATTTCATAAGGGCATTGGACTGGGCCGTGACCAACTCATGAAGCTTGAGTGTTTCATGCTAAGCAAGATGTGGATGAGTGGGTTTCATTTAAAATCCTCCTGAACGAATAATCTTGATACGTTACTCGAACAGTGGACTATTTGTAAGTTGTCTAGTGAAATCATTTATGGATATAGCTTTCCAAAATTCGTCCACAACTTTTCTGAAAGAGGGGTAGGGCAAACGCTCCATTCTTTCATATACATCATCATTCAAATTCACTGATGGGGCTGAGTGCATTAAGGACGGACGAATGGAACATTCACAAACCATGAATTATTGATATTGCTCGAGAACAGAGAAAAACTTTTTCGCAAATTGGTAAAAAACCTTTTCGGATGGTGCCAGATCCCTGTTTTTTGGTGTGATGATGCCGACAGTCCGTTTGACTTCGGGTGTATCGATCGGGATTTTGACAGTCAGTCTTGGAGTGACTTCATAAAAGGTACTTTCAGGAAGCAGACTGACTCCTATTCCTGCTGATACGAGCCCTTTAATGGAATCCATGTCTTCACCTTCCGATGCAATGTTCGGTGTGAAACCTGCTGCCTTACATGCATCGATGACGATACTATGAAGGATGTATCCTTTTGGAAACAAGACGAATGGATCATTTCGTAAGTCATTGAGACGCAGACTCTTCTTTTCAGCTAATGGGTGAGTGATGGGCAGTAAAGCGGAAAGGCTTTCCGTGAATAGGATATGCCCTTCTATGTCGGGATCGTTTGTCGGTATTGGTCCAAGAAAGGCTAATCCGATTTCGCGATTTTTGACAGCTTCCTTTAAAGCGGAATAAGAACCTTGTCTTAAGTGGAACGCAATATTAGGCTGCTCATCTTTAAAAGCGGAAATGACGGTAGGCAGCAAATGGGTGGAAAGGCTGGTTGGAAACCCGATCTTAATGGTTCCGTGTTCAGGATCCAAAAATTCCTTAATTTGGTATTTGGCATATTCTATCGCCTGTATCGCCGTCTTTGCATGAATCAAGAATATTTTACCGATTGGGGTTAACTGAATATTTCGACCCACCTTTTCGAATAAAAGAACGCCAAGTTCATCTTCCAGTCTGGAGATTTGCCGGCTGATTGCTGATTGTGCGATATGCAGGTGCTCTGCGGCTTCAGAGACGTGTTCTCGCTCGGCGACTTCAACAAAATAACGTAATTGCCGTAGTTCCATTTATTCATCCTCCTGCCATTCATCTCAAATTGAGATAGATTCTATTAGAATTATATATTGTTTATATCGATTTGAAAACCTAGAATAAATGTAAGTGACATAACGGTGTAAGAATACGATGGGGGCGATTAATATGACATACAACCAAATACCAAAGGCACAAGGGCTCTACCATCCTGAATTTGAACATGATGCATGTGGGATCGGTTTATACGCTCATTTAAAAGGGCTTGCTACACATGACATCGTCAAACAAGGACTGAATATGCTGTGCCAATTAGATCATCGCGGCGGACAGGGCAGTGATCCTCTTACAGGAGATGGCGCAGGATTAATGGTGCAGATTCCTGATGAATATTTCAGGCTGGCATGCCCGGAAATGAACTTGCCGGCAAAAGGACGCTATGGTGTAGGCATGCTCTTTTTCTCTAACAATGATGATGAACGGAATGAAATAGAAGCTCGTTTGAATGCAATTATCGAACAAGAGGGCCAAACGCTATTAGGCTGGAGAACGGTTCCTGTTGATGCAACTAAAATTGGGGAGGTCGGCAAGGAGACATGTCCGACGATCCGCCAAGTATTCATCGGGGCAAGCGTTGGGATTACCGATGATTTAGCTTTTGAGCGTAAATTGTTCATTATTAGAAAACAAGCTGAAAACTGGGCTCGTGAACGTGGCAATCGTTTTTATTTTGCCAGCCTTTCAAGTGCTACGATCGTATACAAAGGATTGTTGACGCCAGAGCAGGTGGACGCTTTTTATCTTGACCTTCAACAGGAGGCTTTCGTTTCGGCCTTCGCTTTAGTGCATTCCCGCTTCAGCACGAATACTTTTCCTAGTTGGGAACGGGCACATCCAAACCGTTACCTGATCCATAATGGCGAAATCAATACGCTTAGAGGCAATGTGAATTGGATGAAGGCGCGTGAGCAGCAGTTTGTTTCGGAAGCATTCGGAGATGACCTGCAAAAGGTCCTGCCTATTTTGGATATAGACGGAAGTGATTCTTCGATTCTTGATAATGCACTTGAATTCTTCGTGCTTGCTGGTCGTAAACCGGCACATGCTGCCATGATGCTCATTCCTGAACCGTGGACGGAAAACCCGCATATGACGAAGGAAAAGAAGGCATTTTACGAATATCATAGCATGCTCATGGAGCCATGGGATGGACCGACAGCCATATCCTTTACGAATGGCAAGCAAATCGGTGCCATCCTGGATCGAAATGGTCTAAGGCCTGCAAGGTATTATGTGACAAAAGATGATTACATCATTTTCTCCTCTGAAGTCGGCGTGATCGATGTGGAGCCGGAGAATGTATTATATAAAGATCGTTTAAGCCCAGGCAGAATGCTTTTAATAGATTTAGAGGAAGGCCGTATTGTTTCCGATGAAGAAATCAAGTCGGAAATGGCTCAGGAAAAACCATACCAGCAATGGCTGGACGAACAGCTTGTTCAATTATGTGACGAAGAACCAGTATTCAAAGGGGAGCCATTGAATGATTTATTATTCAGGCAAAAAGCTTTCGGATACACATATGAAGATGTCCAAAAATATTTACTGCCGGTCATTAACGAAGGTAAAGATCCACTGGGAAGCATGGGGAATGACATTCCGTTAGCGGTCTTATCTGATCGCCCGCAATCACTATTCAACTATTTCAAGCAATCCTTTGCACAGGTAACCAACCCGCCAATCGATTCGCTTCGTGAACAAATCGTCACGTCAACGATGACATTTCTGGGTGCGGAAGGAGATTTGCTGAAACCGGATGAAACGAACAGCCGCCGCATTCAATTGGATTCACCTGTTTTGACGCCAGGTCAAATGCAGCAGTTGAAAGAAAATGCCTATCCGGAATTCAGAAGCAAAGTCATTCACACTTTATTTTCAGAAGATTTAGAGAGCGAACTTGATCGCATCTGTCGTGAAGCGGAACAAGCGATCGCTGATGGTGTCAGCCTTTTGATACTATCTGACAAGGATATGAGCAAAGATAAGGCTGCGATTCCTTCCCTGCTGGCTGCTAGCTCCCTTCATCAAGAGCTGATCCGTCATGGGAACCGTACGAAAGTGAGCATTATCGTTGAATCGGGGGAAGCAAGGGAAGTCCATCATTACGCATCCCTAATCGGGTATGGAGTGGATGCGATTTACCCGTACCTTGCTTATGAAACATATAAGCAGGCTGTATTGGAAGGCAGTTTAGCCATCAGCTACGAAGAAACGGTAAGGAAGTATGTACGCTCGTTGACAGAAGGCATCGTAAAAGTGATGTCGAAAATGGGGATTTCCACGATTCAAAGTTACCGCGGCGCACAAATTTTCGAAGCGGTCGGAATCGGTGCTGATGTGATCGAACGCTATTTCAGCGGTACGGCATCGCAGCTTAGTGGGATCCATTTGGAAACGATCGCGGATGAAGCGTTGATTCGCCATAGGAAGGCTGCAGCTGATTCTTATGACCAAACACTTGAAAGCGGAAGCGATTTTCAGTGGAGAAAAACAGGGGAACATCATGCTTTCAATCCTAAAACGATCCATACGCTACAATGGGCTTGCCGCAAAGGCGATTATAATTTATTTAAACAATATTCAAACTTGGCGAATGAAGAAAGACTCGGGTTTTTACGGAATTTATTCTCGTTCGATCAAAAGCGCCAAAGCATTTCGATAGATGAAGTCGAATCCGTTGAATCCATCGTCAGCCGATTTAAAACGGGCGCGATGTCATTCGGTTCACTAAGTCAGGAAGCACATGAAACATTAGCGATAGCAATGAACCGTTTAGGCGGAAAAAGCAATAGTGGTGAAGGCGGGGAGCACCCTAGCCGTTACCAAGTGGATGAAAACGGCGATAACCGCCGCAGCGGAATTAAACAAATTGCATCTGGTCGTTTTGGTGTGAAAAGCCATTACCTTGTTAATGCCGATGAACTTCAAATCAAAATGGCACAAGGTGCAAAGCCGGGCGAAGGCGGCCAGCTGCCCGGGAACAAAGTATATCCTTGGGTCGCAGAGGTCCGTGGTTCCACACCAGGTGTTGGTCTGATTTCACCGCCTCCACATCATGATATCTATTCAATTGAAGATTTGGCACAGCTGATCCATGATTTGAAAAATGCGAATCGTGATGCCAGGATCAGCGTCAAGCTTGTCTCAAAAGCTGGAGTAGGCACGATTGCAGCCGGTGTCGCCAAAGGTGCCGCGGATGTCATCGTTATTAGTGGATATGATGGCGGTACGGGTGCATCACCAAAAACGAGTATCAAACATACTGGTCTTCCTTGGGAGCTGGGCCTTGCCGAAGCACACCAAACATTGATGCTGAATGGCCTGCGCAGCCGTGTAATCCTTGAAACGGATGGTAAGTTAATGACGGGGCGCGATGTGGTCATGGCAGCAATCCTTGGAGCGGAAGAATTCGGTTTTGCTACAGCACCGCTTGTGGTCCTTGGCTGTGTCATGATGCGTGCTTGCCATTTGGACACATGTCCAGTCGGGGTAGCTACTCAAAACCCTGAGCTTCGCAGCAAATTCACTGGAGATCCGGATCATGTCGTTAATTTCATGCGCTTCATAGCTGAGGAAGTGCGGGAAACGATGGCTGAGCTTGGTTTTAGAACACTGGAAGAAATGGTCGGCCGTACTGATGTTTTACAAGTGAGCGAGCGGGCACAAAACCATTGGAAAGCGAAGCATCTGGACTTGACGACACTTCTTTTCCAACCGGAGGGAATACGTACGTACCAACTTCCGC
This sequence comes from Peribacillus sp. NPDC060253, assembly GCF_042727425.1. Lineage (NCBI taxonomy): Bacteria > Bacillati > Bacillota > Bacilli > Caryophanales > Bacillaceae > Peribacillus > Peribacillus sp. NPDC060253. The sequence goes on along the minus strand of NZ_JBHXAS010000046.1, from coordinate 31,359 downwards.
AAAACCATAAAATTGAAGAATCCTTGGATATCCGTGAGATTTTACCTGTGGTGCAGCCTGCTTTACATGATCAAACCCAAGTGGATGTCAGCTTCCCGATTACCAACGTGAATCGTGTTGTTGGAACGATTGTCGGCAGTGAAGTATCCAAGCGTTATGGAGAATTGGGCTTGCCTGAAGATACGATCATCCTTCGTTTTACGGGATCGGCGGGCCAGAGCTTCGGTGCCTTCATTCCAAATGGGATGTCGATGTATTTGACGGGCGATGTCAATGACTATGTTGGGAAAGGCTTATCTGGCGGAAAAATCGTTATCACGGCACCTGCTGGGAATCAGATTGAGGCCGGGGACAATGTAATTGCAGGAAATATCGCCTTATACGGCGGAACAAGCGGCGAGGCCTACATTAATGGCCGTGCTGGAGAACGATTCGCGGTCCGGAACAGTGGAGTCAATGTTGTCGTTGAAGGAATTGGAGACCATGGCTGTGAGTATATGACAGGCGGACGTGTGGTCATTCTGGGCGACGTCGGCAAAAACTTCGCAGCAGGCATGTCAGGCGGTATCGCTTATGTACTAGCTGATGATGCAGAAGAATTCAAGGCATTATGCAATGCTGAAATGATAGAATTCGAGACGCTTGGGGATGATGCAAGCGAGGTAAAAGAAATGATTCACAGCCACCTTCATTATACAGAGAGTGCCAAGGCTTCTTATGTACTGGAGAACTGGGAGACTTTCGCAAAGAAATTCGTAAAAGTCATTCCGAAAGATTACAAACGGATGATGAAAAGCATCGAAGAGCAGAAGCATGCAGGGCTATCGGATGAAGAAGCGATCATGAGTGCATTTCAAGCAAATGCCGTTCAAGATAAAAAAATCACTAAACAAGCTGTGATGCAGTAAGGAAGGGGAGAGAAAGATGGGAAAAGCAACAGGATTTATGGATTATCCGCGAGAAAAACCAAAAGACCGGAATCCTCTCACTCGTTTAAGCGACTGGAGAGAGTATACAGCTCCTTTCTCTTATGAAAAGTTAAGTACACAGGGAGCGCGGTGTATGGACTGCGCCACCCCTTTCTGCCATATGGGCATGGAATTGAACCGGGTAACGACGGGCTGTCCGATTAATAATCTGATCCCGGAGTGGAATGATTTGGTTTACCGCGGCAGATGGAAAGAAGCATTGGACCGTTTATCGAAAACGAATAATTTCCCTGAATTCACCGGGCGCGTCTGCCCGGCCCCTTGTGAAGGGTCTTGTACGGTAGCGATAAGCGATCCTGCCGTTACCATCAAGAACATTGAACGGACCATCATCGATAAAGGATTTGAAAATGGCTGGATCACGCCACGCATTCCTGAAAGCAGGACCGGCAAGAAAATTGCCATCATCGGTTCAGGCCCGGCAGGATTGGCGAGTGCCGATCAGTTGAATCAAGCAGGTCATTCGGTCACGGTTTATGAGCGCGCTGACCGTGCGGGCGGGCTGTTGACATACGGCATCCCAAACATGAAGCTTGAAAAAGATGTCGTTGCACGCCGAATCAAATTATTGACCCAGGAAGGCATCGATTTCATTACCAATACAGAAGTAGGCAAAGATATTTCAGCCGAAGAACTGCAAGAACAATATGATGCAGTCATCCTTTGCACAGGTGCCCAAAAGCAGCGTGACCTGGAAATTGAAGGACGTGGGGCATCAGGCATCCACCTTGCAATGAATTACTTGACGACCTCCACTAAAAGCCTGTTGGACTCCAATTTTGAAGACGGCAAGTTTTTAGACACAAAGGGTAAGGACGTCATCGTCATTGGCGGGGGGGATACAGGAGCGGATTGTGTAGCGACTGCACTTCGCCAGGAATGTAAGAGCGTCGTACAATTCGGGAAGCACCCCATCCTTCCGACGGCCCGTACATCTGATAATATGTGGCCAGCCTACCCGAATGTTTTTTCCCTTGATTATGCGTATGAAGAAGCGGAAGCGAAATTCGGTGCCGATCCGCGTCAATATTCAATCCAAACAAAGAAAATCGTAGCGGATGAGAATGGCAACGTTAAAGAACTGCACACAATCTCAATGGAAAAAGTCAAAGGCGATGATGGAATATACATTTTCAGGGAAGTTCCAGGAACTGAAAAAGTATGGCCTGCACAATTCGTTTTCATCGCAATCGGATTTGAGGGGACAGAGCAACCGCTATTGACCCAATTTGGAGTAGAAACGGTCAATCAAAAAATTGATGCCGTCTATGGCGAATACAGAACGAATGTCGAAGGCGTTTTCGCTGCCGGAGATGCAAGAAGAGGGCAAAGCCTCATCGTCTGGGCGATCAATGAAGGCCGAGAAGTGGCTCGTGAAGTGGACCGCTACTTGATGGGCGCATCAGTATTGCCATAATTGCAAAAAGAAGCACCATAATCATTGATTATGGTGCTTCTTTTTTGTAGTTGGAAATGTGGTATTCACGAGTAAATGGTCAGAATTCACGAGTAAAACACCGAAACTCACGAGTAAAACGCCAAAACTCACGAGTAAATGATCAAAACTCACGAGTAAAGCGCCGAAACTAAAGAGTAAATGATCGAAACTCACGAGTAAAGCGCCGAGACTAAAGAGTAAATGCGAATTCACGAGTAAAATGCCAAAACTCACGAGTAAAGCGCCGAAACTCACGAGTAAAACGCCAAAAATCACGAGTAAAGCACCTAAATTCACGAGTAAAACGCCAAAACTCACGAGTAAAGCGCCGAAACTCACGAGTAAAACGCCAAAAATCACGAGTAAAGCACCTAAATTCACGATTAAAGCGCCGAAACTCACGAGTAAAACGCCAAAAACTCACGAGTAAATGATCAAAACTCACGAGTAAAGCGCCGAAACTCACGAGTAAATGCGAATTCACGAGTAAAACGCCGAAATTCACGAGTAAAGCGCCGAAACTAAAGAGTAAATGCGAATTCACGAGTAAAATGCCAAAACTCACGAGTAAAGCGCCGAAACTAAAGAGTAAATGCGAATTCACGAGTAAAACGCCAAAACTCACGAGTAAAATGCCAAAACTCACGAGTAAAACGCCGAAATTCACGAGTAAAGCACCGAAACTCACGAGTAAAGGATACCGTGCTAAAGAAAAAGGACATCATAGATTAGGATGATATACAAATAAGGCGAGCAGTATATAAATACTGTTCGCCTTATTTACAATCTGTCAGCTTCTATAGTCAGCTTTTTGAAAAACACCAAGTGATGTGTGAGTCAGTGCATGGACAGCTGCTATTATTTTCTCTGTCTCTCCTTCATCTCCGACGGCTTTAAGCAATTTTTCCTTTAGCTGGGATTTTGTTAATGGATTCCCAGGACTTCCTTTAGGTGTATCGATTCGTTTCGAAAGTACATCCCCATTCGTTGTGGTCACGGTCACAATTGTAAATCGTCCCACTGGGAGTGCTGCTTTGGAAGGCTTGATCGTTGCATCCGTCTCTCTATTTACTTTTTGAAAGGGTTCTCTCCATGAATGGGGGATCGGTTTCGATTCAAAAGAAGCAAAGGTCAGGGGTTTGCCTGTTAGCGCGAGCCATACAATATACTCAATCGAAAATCTTCCTTCTTCACCAGTCGATGGGTTATGGTGAATTAAAGCGGAATCACCATTTGGAGGAAAGCAAACACTCACGGATTCAATGTCATCTTCCGACAAATCATACGCCTTATGTAAAAAGACAGCTGCATCAGCGCCATGTGCCGCAGCAGAACAAAAAGGATACTGTTTAAACCATAATCCTGGTGTTACGATCCGCCATGTCTTTCCCCAGTTCGCCGTCAAATCTGGAACTCCATTTTCTGCATATACCTCAAAGAAACCATTCTTATCGTTCAAAAAGTCGGGGTTGCTATGTAATCCCATCCGAATCCAATCTGCGGAATCCACAGCGTTTTTGGCAGCAATCCCTACATGGAGCGGCTTTATCACGGTACCAAATTGGAGTCGGAGACCCGCCGATTGGGTAGCAGCAAGACTCATCGTTTCAGCTATTAAGCGCGGTGAGTATTCCCGTAAATACGCAACCGCACCAGCTGCAGCTATTACGCCAAGTGTAGCTGTGTTATGCCAACCTTTTGTATAATGATATGGGTTCATAGCTTCTCCAAACCGAGCCATAATCTCCACACCAACCACATAGGCAGCTAAAAAACGTTTCCCAGGCATTTCAGGTTCTCCAACTGCTAACAAAGCAGACAAAATGACTGCGCTTGGATGACCTCGTACATCTGAATGTACATCATCATAATCTAGTAAATGAGCTTGAAAGCCATTGAAGAGTGCTGCTTGGGATCTTGTTGCATGTATGTGACTTCCAATCAAGTAACTCGTCCCATTTCCGCCTTCTTCCAAAATGATTTGCTTTAAAATCGAAATTTCCTTTTCGGATTTTGTTTGATAGGAAACAGCAAGATAATCTAGAAGTCCTTCGATGGCAGCCTGTAGTACTTCTTCATTTACCAACGGATTGGAATGATAAATCAATTCAGATAACTTTTCCGTGTTCATACACTTCACATCCTTTTTTGCCTGGCAGCTCCGTCCGTTTCATCTCCCATTTGCCGTAAAAAACGCTGAGTTCGCGGATTAAGAGAATGTTCAATTACTTGTTCTGGGGTGCCTTGTTCGATAATATGTCCATCTGCCATGAAAATGACATGGTCAGCCACTTCCTTCGCAAATTGCATTTCGTGCGTCACGATCACCATTGTGGTATCATCTTTCGCTAACTCCCGTATTACTTGTAAAACCTCATTAACCAATTCGGGATCTAGAGCGGAGGTAGGTTCATCAAATAAAATGGCATGTGGTTTTACCGCTAATGCTCTAGCGATGCTAACACGCTGCTGTTGTCCACCAGATAAGGTAGCGGGGTATTGTTTCGCTTGTTTTTCTAAGCCGACCCGTTTCAATAAATCCACGCCGATTTGAATGGCTTCCTCTTTTTTCATCTTTTTGCTGACAAGCAAAGATTCAATCACGTTTCTTAAAGCTGTTTTATTTTTAAAAAGGTTATAGTGTTGGAATACCATCGCTGTTTGCTGTCTTAATTGGTACGCGTCTCTCTCTTTATATTTTTGGGTATCCAATTTTACATCCTTGATTTCGATGGTGCCGCTGTTGGGCTTTTCCAACAAGTTCAGACAGCGTAATAACGTTGATTTTCCAGAACCAGATGGACCAATAATGGCGACAACTTCCCCAGTTCTTATATCCAAGTTAATATCGTTCAATACTTGTTTATCATCAAAATGCTTGGTTAAGTTTCTTACTTTTATCATATGATCACCTTCTAAGTGGTTTGCTGAGCCAAATTTCCAGATATTTTTGTATCCAAGAATAAAGAATAACCAATAGCCAGTAAATCAAGCCAACCACCAAATACGTCTCGAAAAAGCGCATGTTAGCGGATGCAATCATTTTTCCCTCTGCAAATAGTTCCGTAATTCCTAATGTAAAGGCAAGGGACGTTTCTTTAATCAAAGATATAAATGTATTCCCTGTTGCTGGCAATGCATTTAAAGCAGCTTGTGGTAAAATGATTCGCGAGTAAATTTGCACTCTTTTCATGCCAGTTGCAAGGCCAGCTTCCATCTGCCCTTTATCCACGGAGTTCAATCCAGCTCGGAAAATTTCTGCTAAATAAGAGGATTCTTTCAAACTAAATCCAATAATCGCCGCCGTGAGTGCTTCCATCGTTGACAACGATGGGAATAACTGTGGTAAACCGTAGTAAATGATGAATAATAGTACCAATGTTGGCATTCCTCGAAATAAAGAGATATATAAGCCTGCCAAATGGGTGATTCCAAAAATATTGCTATTTTTTATTAAGGCTACTACTAGTCCGATAATAATGGCTAAAACCATCGAAATGATGGCTAAAACCAGAGTGATCGGAATAAATTTTGCGATTTGTAGGGAAATTTCCAACATATATTGTAAATCAAAATTCATAATGCTTTAAAACCTCCGCTATGCTTATTCGCCGGAATTCGTGGTAATATCTTCACCAAAATATTTTTTGGATAGCTTCGCTAATGTACCATCTTCTTTTAGTTTTTTTATTTCTGTCGTGAATTCTTCATTTAATTTTTTGCCCTTTTCTGTCTTGGGAAATGGATATCCTACATTTTCATAGGCCACTGGATCACCGACTAGTTTTAACGGAAGATCATTTTTCTTTATTTCTGCAACTAGGATTGGGCGGGAATTGATATATCCATCTACACGGTTGTTAATGGCATCTTGCATTGCGCCATCCCGAGTTTCATAGGTTCGTATTTTGATATCGCCGTTTTTATCATATTTTTCTAGGTTCGCAACGTTATTAGACCCCAACACACCGGAAACTGTTTTGCCTTTAAGATCATCCAAACTTTTAATATCATTGTTTTTTGTGCTTGATACGATTTGTGCACCATAATAACTATATGGCTCTGTAAAATTAAATTGATCTTGTCGTTCTGGTGTTATAGCAACCGCATTCGCAACGGTGTCTAATTTACCTGATCCCAATTGCCCCATTATCCCACTGAAATCAGAAGTGACCCACTCTACCTTGTATCCTAAATCCTCAGCTATGCGTTCTGTAACTTCTACGTCAAAACCTATTAATTTACCATCCTCTTGATAACCGTTTGGATAGCTTTGGCCAGTTGACCCCACTTTGATTGTTTTTTGCTCGGAATCCTTGGCCGTATCCTCTTGTTTTGAATTGCCACATGCTGCAAGTACTAATATGAAAAGTAAAGAGAGTCCAAGGGAAAGTATTTTTTTCATCGTTATTTTCCTCCGATTTTTAAATAGTTTGATTATGTTTTTCAGTCCAAGCTTGATATTGTCCTGGTAACAAGATTTTCCTCAAATATATTGTGAGATGACCTTTGCCTAAATCTTTTTGACCTATTTCTTCAAATCCACTATTTTCGTACATTTCTTTTAGCCATGGATGATTATCCGCGGTTCCAAGTGTAACCGCGGGGGCTCTCAGTTGCTTCTTCAAAATTTCTTCCTCGAGCCATGACAGAACTTTTTTGCCTATGCCTTGACGCTTATATGCAGGGTTTGTAGCGAACCAGCCTATGTGTGGCAATACAAGCGGGCCAGGATTGGGGCCCCACGGTAACCGAATTGATACGGTGGAAATGAATGTCCCATTTTCCTCCAGAACATACACCTTATTTTCGGATATATGCTTAATTGCTTCCTCTCTTGTGGCCGTTGCCGCAGAAAAGTGAATATCCAACTCTCTAATACTTGCATAAGCATCCAATGTTAATTGAAGAAATTTATCGACATCTTCTACACGTACTTCACGAAAGATTTGACTCATCTTGCGCCTCCTATGCTCTAGTTAATTCCTCTTCGGCTGGGTGATTCTGTCTATTTGAATTTATCCGCCAGGTGCTTGATGTTTTAAAGCTTATGAGAATATTGATTGACCGGTTTATCCAGGCCAAGATTCCCTCGTAATGTGTTACTTTCATATTTCGTACGGAAAATCCCTTTTGATTGCAGTTCAGGGACAACAAGTTCAACAAAATCTGTTAAAGAATCAGGTAATAGGGCTGACATAATATTAAAGCCGTCAGCTGCATTTCCATTCACCCAATCTTCAATTTTATCCGCGATCTGCGTTGGTGTTCCAATCGCGATATGATGTCCACGTGATCCAGCAACCCACTGATATGTCTGACGTAACGTCAAATTTTCATTGATCGCCCGTTTTATGATCAAATCATATTTACTTTGGATGCTATCTACATTATCTGGTAACGAAATATCAGCAAACGGTGTATCCAAAGGGATATTCGAAAAATCCACATTTCCAAAATACCTTCCCATAACAGCCAATCCTATTTCGGGAATAATCAGCTCCTGCAATGCCTCGTACTTTTCTTGGGCTTCCTTCTCGGTCTGTCCCACAATCGGGAATAAACCTGGCATAATACTCAAGCTGCTTTTCTCCCGATTAAAAGCGGCCAAATGACCTTTTAATTCATGGTAGAAAGAAATCGCGTCCTCCTTGTTCTCCTGGGCAGTAAAGACAATCTCTGCGTGCTTAGCTGCAAGCAATTGCCCATCGCCAGAAGAGCCTGCTTGTACGATGACCGGATGCCCCTGAGGTGAGCGAGAAATATTTAATGGTCCTTTTACAGAAAAAAACTCACCTTGATGATTGATTTCATGAAACTTGCTTTCATCAATGAATTGTCCTGTTTCTTTATCAATAACCAACGTATCGTCTTCCCATGAGTCCCACAATTTCTTGGTAACTTCAACAAATTCAGTCGCCCTTTTATAACGAAGACCATGTTCTAAATGTTCTGATTTATTGAAGTTTACAGCAGTAGAGGCAAGGGACGTTGTGACAACATTCCATCCAGCGCGGCCGGAGGTAATATGGTCTAAAGAAGCAAATTTTCTAGCAACATTAAAGGGTTCTTCGTATGTGGTAGAGGCCGTTGAAACCAAACCAATATTGGAAGTCGCCGAGGCTAGATAAGATAACAGGGTCAATGGCTCGAATCGAGTCAGAATATTAGGATGCGAGTCCTTTGCAACTGATAAACTATCTGCCAAAAATAATAAATCAAATAAACCTTTTTCGGCAGTCTGCGCCAAACCCTTAAAGTAATCGATGCTCATATTGGCTTTCGGATTGGCGTGAGGATGTCTCCATGAAGCTACGTGATGTCCTGTTCCTGCCAAAAATACACCAAGTTTTACTGTTTTCTTTTTCATGTGTCAATTGCTCCTTTGTGTCTTCACTTTTAAACGCAGTGGATTTATAATGTTAATATCCTTACTGGTTTACTATGAATTAAGTCTAAAATAAAAACCCGCTTCCAGTTTAGAAGAGGGTTTCTTCCGACAATGTGTATGTATGTCTTTCCTTTTTTTCTACCGTAATAATTTATTCCTTTTTTGAATTGATACGTTAATCTAATATAGTAAATTACTTCAAATGGTAGCATCTTGTATAATAAAATGTCAATGTTAAAATATTCAAAATAAACACTTTTCATTTTTGGGAATTCATTGTTATGATGCTTACGATACCACCTAAATTAGAACTCATCCTTTGCACGTTTATCAAATAGCTTATCGATAGTGCTTCATTTGATATTCCGTTAGCTTTCGTTCTTTAATATTCGGGTTTTTAAGGAGATGGACAACCGTTGACTATAAGCAATGTAGAATTGGAAAATTATCTATTGGCATTCAGGCGTGATCTTCATATGACACCTGAATTATCAAACCAAGAATTTGAAACGACAAAAAAAATTAAAGATGCACTTCAATCTCAAAATATTGAGATCCTTGATTTTTCATTAAAAACTGGTGTAGTAGCTGAGATAAAAGGGAGCAAGCCGGGACCTACGATAGCACTTCGCTCCGATATTGATGCTTTACCAATTTTGGAGCAATCTGAGGTGGACTTCCCTTCAAGGCATGTAGGCGTAATGCATGCATGTGGTCATGATTTTCACACTTCTGTCATTTTGGGGACTGCTTTTTTATTAAAAAAAGAAGAAAGAGCTCTGTCCGGAACGATTCGTTTGATATTTCAACCTGCGGAGGAAACGGGGCATGGTGCAAGTGCTTTAATGGAAACCGGTGTGTTGAATGATGTGGATGTGATTTTTGGTCTTCACAATGATCCGACGTTGAAAGTTGGGGAGTTAGGGACAAAACATGGCGCACTGACAGCGGGTGTCGATCGCTTTGAAGTGCATGTTAAAGCAACTGGCTCACATGCGGCCAAACCGGAAGAGGGAAATGATCCGATTATCATAACAGGACATATTATCTCAACGTTGCAAACCATCATCAGCCGAAATGTGGCACCAAAAGAGTCCGCTGTTTTGAGCATCACTCAAATTCATAGTGGCTCAACGTGGAATGTTATCCCAGATAGTGCATATATGGAAGGAACCGTCCGCACATTCAGTAAAACCCAACGAGAGTTCATTCAGAAACGTATGAAACAAGTCCTACACGGTATAAGTGAAACATTCAATGCAAACGTTGAATTATCGTGGCATCCAGGCCCCCCATCAGTTGATAATACGCCTGAGTGGGCAGATTTGGCGCTTCAGGTAGGAGACACAGCCGGTTACACGACAAAAACGTTAGAAGCTAGCTCCATAGGGGAAGACTTCGCTTTTTACCAAGAAAAAATACCAGGTGCTTTCGTAATGATAGGTTCAGGCGGTCCGTATGACCTCCATCATCCTAAGTTTATAGTAGATGAAACGGCACTTTTTCCTGCCGCTTCTTATTTCCGCTTATTGGCTGTAGAAGCGTTAAAAAAAATCCCTAAATAAAGTAGTAGAAGAGAAGGAGGTACTATCATCAAAACCTATCCATTGAATGGGGCGGATCATGATTTAATAGCGGCTGCAAGTGCAAAAATTACGGAGCTTTACGAGGAAAATAAGCATCATGTTGGTGCGGCATTAAGAACGAAGTCAGGGAAAATAGTGGATGCCGTACATATTGAAGCGTATATTGGCCGGGTTACCGTATGTGCTGAAGCCATTGCGATTGGCAAGGCCATATCGGAAGGCGAAAAGGAATTTGATACGATCGTGGCGGTTAAGCATCCTTATTCTGATGAAGAAAATAGGGCTTTAAAAGTTGTTAGTCCATGTGGGATGTGTCGTGAATTAATCTCGGATTATGCAAAAGACTGCTTTGTCATACTGAATGTTGATGGGGAAACAATCAAGACGGAAATCAGTGAATTGCTCCCGCTGAAATATACGAGGAATTCATAATGGACATTCAATCATTCAACGACGAAAAAAAACACGCGTAGGAGGTTTTCCTACGCGTGTGGTCTATTTTTTTATAACGGTCGAAGGCGATGGCACGTATTGTTCGGATACGATAAAATCATTATCGTTTAGAATATAGGGATGTGTTTCCATCAAAATCTTTTCGAGGTAGTCTGGCATTTTGTGTCCTTCGTACGCACAAATTAAGGGAAACGACAGCAAGTTTACAGCTTCGTCTACTATTCTCTCGAAATCTTCGATGATATGCAGGGGCTCTTCCATGGTTGCCCACTCCACATGTGCCCAAGATCGGAAAGAGATCTTATTTTCCACATAGGGCTGTACCATTTTATTAAAGTATTCTTCGATCGCAGGGGGATGATAACTTCCGCTTGAACAATAGAAATCGAAGTTGTTTACAAAGTGAATGAACTTCATTTGATCGTTGGTCAACCGCGTGCTCAGCTCTTTGTGGATAATGGGATATAAACGATCATTTTCAATAAGAATGACGTAATCTCCTGCCGCGACGCCGTCTTGGATAAAATTCAAAACCTGCTTAAGGTAATTTTCTGCTTCATTATAGGAATACAGCACATGAACGCTCTTTTGGTCTTTAAACAACTGATTCATTTTGCTTTTCAATATATCAATCCTTCTTTCATGTATCTCTTCAATTATACTTAAATCCTATAAGCAGGGCAAAATGATAATTTTTTTAGCGCAGAAGAAGATTATCTCAACTGCCGGTATCTTTTGCCGGTTCGTAATTTAGAAGTCTGCAGTTTTTACCGATTTCTTGATTCGAATCATGTAAATGGGAATCCACACAGCTCTTTTTGATTCATCTTAATAAAGAAATTGCGCCACTTTATTATTCCAGAGACTTAGAGTTAGGGTTCTTGCTCCTGCCGAACCATACCGACTACAAAACGTTATTCTCCTTGGCAATAGCCAATCCTGGAGTAAGAGCTATCATTAACCTTTTGGCTTTTGTTTAAGGGAGTAAAGGTACAACAATGAAAAAGCAATCCATCAATGATGAAGGATTGCTTTTTCATACTATATCAGACGCCCGATGAAATCATTCATTTTATCTAAAGTGGTTATATTCTGGTTGCATTTCATACTATCCAGGCAAATATAATTCCCTTTCTTAATGAATGTCCCTTGGACGGTTCCTTTTGTTTCAGACATGAACATCCCTATTTCTTCAAAACGACTGCAAATGGCGCAAATTCCCTTTTTGTTGGAAGGTTTAATGGTACCATTCAAACCGGTGAGTTTATTATGGTGATAGGCGATGATGAATTTCTTTCCTGATCCGCCATCATCCCATCCCAAGTATGAAATCTCTCTCAAATCGATGTTTTCCAACAAAGGGGCTTTTAATTTCTTCGCTTTAGGAAATACCTTTTTTATCGTTTTTTCGGTTATTTCTTTAAAGGGGATCACATAGGGCTTTACCTGCAAGAGTAAGACGTCGGCTTGTGCGGGATCTTTAATGGTATCAACAGGATCCAACAGCTGCTTTTGCTCTTCGCTCAAGTCACTGAATAGGCTTAATACTCTTTCTTTGGCTACTGTCTTCAGGGTGTGGATCACATCCTTATCGTTTGCAGTCGCATGTCCATTTATGAGAATCTGTGTTTGAGATTTAATGAAGTTATACTGCTCGCTTCTGATAAAAGGTTCCATTTTCTTCACTCCTGTTTCTGTTGCTGCGATACATATTACGTTTTTATTTACTTTACAGAAAATGCATCCTCATTAAAAGGGGGAAAACGACTAAGAAACGTACTCGACATAGAAAGAGCACTGATATCATTATCAGTGCTCCATTTAATCCTATTTAGAATAAACGATTTTCTTGATGGTCTCCACGGAGAGAAAATGTTCTTCGGCTAATTGATGAATGGTTTGCCCGTCTTTGAATGCAGATTTTATAGCGGCATTTCGGTCATCGATCAGTCCCCTTGAACCCGAACAGGTCCCCCATTTGTGATGGGTTTTTTCAGGTTTAGGGATATATATGGTTTCGCCTTGCACATACTTTTGGATTTCAACGATCAGTTTTTCAGGCAAAACGGCCGTTGCTTTTACATAGTTCATTTCTGCCAGCCCCTTATTCTTTTTTTAGAATGAAATAAGGTGCAAAGCCGAATATTAGAAATGATAAGTAGGGCGATTGAGTTTAGCTTAATTTAACCCCATGCAAAGTATCGCCTCCAATAATAGGCTTTGCATGAGACGCTGCAGAAGGTGGCATTAATACAGGAACTGCCATCTTTACACCTCCCCTTTGTGTCTTGAAGAACACGTATTATCATTAGTATAAAATACAAAAGGGTGATTGCCAAACTTTTTCCAATGTAAGACGATGAATCGACGACGGGCTGATTGTTTGATAATGATCTAAGTACATGAAATAATTTGTATGAAACAAAACTAACCATGGGAGCTGACTTTAATGAAAGTATTCGTAGTTGGAGCAAATGGGAAGATCGGCAAACACCTAGTAGATTTATTAAAAGATAGCCAGGAGCATAGTGTGCGAGCAATGATTCGCAAAGAAGAACAGAGGAAGCAGTTTGAGAAAAATGGAATTGAATCCACAGTCGTCAGTTTAACGGGCACAGTGGAAGAGATTGTAAATGCAGCAAAGGGCTGTGATGCAATCGTGTTTACAGCAGGATCCGGAGGGAGCACTGGTGCAGAACAAACACTTTTGATCGATCTTGATGGTGCTGTTAAAACGATTGAAGCAGCAGAAAATTTGGGCATCAACCGATTCATCATGGTGAGTGCTTTCCAGGCCAATAATCGGGAAAACTGGAATGAAGCCATTAAACCGTATTATGTGGCCAAGCACTATGCGGATAGAGCATTGTTACAAAGCGATTTAATCTATACCATCATTCGGCCGGGCGGTCTTGTGAACGAACCGGGAACGGGCAAAGTGACCGCAGCCGAAGCATTGGAACGAGGTCCGATTTCACGGGAAGATGTGGCCCAAACGATTTTGGCATCATTGACCGAAGAAAATACCTACAAGCGTTCTTTTGATTTAATCTCTGGAGAAACAGCGATCCCAGAAGCATTAAGGGAAATTTAAAATGAAAAAATGAAGGCAGGGCCACTCGGGAGATGAGTGAGCTCTGCTTTTTAATTCCCTCAATATGCTTGACGACACAACGCTTGCCACCACCAACAACTTCTTAAGGAACATCTTTTTTTAAGACGGCACATTAATCGACGACGGTATGACTCCCTATTGTTACTCCCCGATTAATAATGGCCCTCCCGCCAATCCAGACATTTCCCCACAGGGTAACTCGCTTTCTATATTCCACTCCTGAACTACATATCGATTCCAGGAGCCAACTCGCAATTCGTGCCAATTTGCACTTCACAAACATCCCTTTTCCCATGCAATTTAGCTTAACCTTTTATGTAGTCGCATATTGAAATTCATACACTATTTATGGAAATGAAGTAGACACATCGCCAGGACATACTGTTCGGTATCCGGTAGTTTGTCAAAACCATTTCATGAAAGAGGACATTTTGATTGAACAGAGATATTCAGTTTTTTATTCAAAAGAAATGCCAAGGTAAAGGGAAAAGACAGAAGGGGGGGAGTCGGAAAAAACGTTCGTATATTACGAAAAACAAGTGTAAATATTAGCGTTGCAAATTTATTAGAGCGATTCAAAATTGAAACGCTCCATGCTAAAACAGGGACAAGGCTCGACTTTTTAAATGGTACATTTGTTATCTGGGGGTGAACGTTAACGCCATACGGCTAAACATTCACCTGTAAATCATCGTGCATATTGGGAAATGGACACCTGTATGCGGAAAACATAGTTTTAGAGGAAGTGATGAAGTGAAGGTTCTATATTTGCATCAATATTTCAATACCAATAAAGGAAGTACTCGATCCTATGAAATTGCCAATTTTTTGGTTTCCAAAAATAATAAAGTCACCATAATTACCGGAAATGAAACAGATCCCTGTAGGGGAATAAAGATTATATCAACCAAAACGAAATATAAACAAGAATTTGGTTATATGAAAAGAATTCTATCTTTTATTCATTATATGTATAAAAGTTTTTTTATTGGGGTGAAGGAGAAAGGGATAGACGTTGTTTATGCTTCCTCGACTCCTTTGACAATTGGATTAATAGGAATGCTTCTTGCTAAGGTGAAGCGATGCAAATTTGTATTTGAAGTAAGAGATTTATGGCCAGATATCCCCATTGCGATGGGAATTATAAAAAATAAATGGTTGAAAAGAATTTTATTTGCGTTAGAAAGCATGATTTATTCGGCAGCTGATAAAATCATCGTGCTTTCGCCCGGCATGAAAGAAGATTTATTGAATAAAGGAGTTAAACAGGAAAAAATATCGACGGTCACTAACTTTGCGGATATTGACCATTTCACTCAAATTTGTTCAGAAGTTAAAGAAGAAGCATTGGATAAATTAGGTTTGAAGGCGAAGTTTATCTGTTTATATGCGGGCACATTAGGATTTATCAATAATATCGATTATATTTTAGAACTTGCTGAAAAGACAGATGACCCTGATATTGTTTATCTAATTGTAGGGGATGGAAAGGAAAAGGAGCGGTTAATTCAAGTAAAAGAGAGCAAAAAATTAAACAACGTTATTTTCTTAGATCAGGTTTCTAAAAAAGAAGCGTACTTATTAATGGCCATATGCCATATTGGTCTGTGTTTTGTACGTAATAATGAAATATTAAACAGGAATAGTCAAAATAAACTGTTTGACTTTTGGGCAGCCGGAAAACCAACCTTAATAAACTATAAAGGCTGGCAGCATGAGGCCATGACAAAATATCATGCAGGACACGGATTTGACTATAGTGAATTAACAAAAATGGCGGCGTATGTAAAAACCATGAAAAGTGACAAACAGATGTTTATGGACATACAAGAAAACATAAAAAAGTTAGCCCTCAATCATGAGAAAACGAAATTGGTGTCGAAAATAGAAACCACGCTGTCAGATTTAGTCGGTAACACTCTATAAATATTCAAGAAGTCAGAAGGTGTTCATTTTGATGGTTGGGTTAGACTGCTTCGCATTTAATTGGCTGTCGACCTTCTAACTATGGAAAAGGATGGGGTTATATGGAGAATATCGTAAATACAAAGCCGGTGATAACGGATTGGGTAAAACGAGAATATCTGACAAACCTTCCGAGCATTTTGGATTCCGGAAAGTTAATTCTAGGGGATTACACTCGGAAATTAGAAGAAGGCGTCAGACAATTCAGCAAATCTAAGTATGCGGTCGCTCTTTCTAGTGCAACAGCCGCCATTGAAGTGATTTTAAAGTATCTGGATGTTGAAGGCAAAGATGTGATCATGCCGAGCAATACGTTCGTTTCACCCGTGTATGCGGTGAAAAATGCGAAAGGAAGAGTCGTTCTTTGTGACATTAATTTAGACGATTTCAATTTAGATTTTAATAGTTTAAAGAACGCCGTGACCCCCAATACGAAGGTTGTCCTCATTACGTATATTGCCGGTAAGATCCCTAGTAATATTTTTGAAATGAAAGAGTTTTGCGATGAGAATAATCTGTATCTAATCGAAGATGCTTCCCATGCTTTTGGTGCCACTATAAATGGATATAAGGCCGGTTCAATTGGATATGCCGGGGTATTCTCCATGTATCCCACTAAAATTGTAACCAGTGCTACGGGAGGTGTCATGACAACGGATGATGAGCGTTTAAGCAAATACTGTGAGTTGCTGAGGCACCACGGAAATGAAAGTGGCGCCATCAATCAAGTGCTATCCAGCGACATGCTTTTAAGCGAATTTAATGCACTCCTTGGTTACCTGCAAATTCAGGAAGCGGATGGGATGATTCACTCGAGGCAGGATATCTTCCATTATTATAAAGAGAAATTAGAAGATGTTTTCCGGGAGAATGGTCTATATTTCCAAGCGGAGCCCGATCACAATGACTCAACGTATTATAAAATTATCGTC
Source organism: Peribacillus sp. NPDC060253 (assembly GCF_042727425.1). NCBI lineage: Bacteria > Bacillati > Bacillota > Bacilli > Caryophanales > Bacillaceae > Peribacillus > Peribacillus sp. NPDC060253. Next base: position 14,490 of record NZ_JBHXAS010000046.1, on the reverse strand, counting down.
ATGTCTAAAAACAAAGAGCAATGCGAGAAATTTCAACAGCATTTAAAGGAGCGTCATATAAGCACGGGACATTGTTATGGAGTCCCGTTACATTTACAGCCGACATTGCGTGATGAATATGCTCAGGTCTCTCTCCCAAATGCCGAGAGATTTAGTGAATCGCACTTTACGTTACCATGTCACTTGGAACTGTCTGAAGCGGATTTGACATACATTGTGACGACATGCAAACAGGTACTGGAAAATGACGATGAAAAATAGGATTGCCATAATAGGGACGGGTAGAATTAGCTGTGCAATGATTGATGCCATTAATGAAAGTTCCAATGGAGAAGTAATCGGGATTTGGGGAAGAAGATATCATTGCACTAAGAAGCTTGCAAAAGATAAAGGAGTTTCAAAAGCTTATCGGTCTTTGGGTGACGCCTATGAAGATGAGGAGCTGGATACTGTATATATTGCTACTCCTAATGCTTACCATTATGAGCATGCGATGAAGGCTATTGAGCATGGGAAGAACGTGATTGTGGAAAAAACGGCATTTATGACAGTCGAGCAAGCAAATCGGGTTTTCCATGCTGCAGATAAACAAAATGTGTTTGTATTTGAGGCCATACAATCTATTTACGAACCTAACTTCCGTATTTTGGAAAGTGTCATTAAAAAGGCAGGGAAAATTCATGGGGCAACCCTAAAGTATCAAAACTACACGAAGCAGTACTTGGCTTTATTGAATGGAGAAAAAGCGCCACTTTTTGATGAAAATCATGGTGGAGGCACATTAAGAACGATTGGAATTTATCCCATTTATGCTGCACTTCAATTATTTGGAGTTCCGGTTAACAGTTATTATTTTAAACAAATGAACGTAGAAAAAATGGATTTAGGCGGTACGCTCATTTTTGAATATAAAGAGTTTAACTTGACGATGTTGATTTCAAAAATACATTTAACATGTGATTCCATATCGGAAATCTACGGTGAGGAAGGAACGGTCAGGCTTCATTCGTTATATAAGATTCGAAAAATCAGTTTCCACAATCTCAAAAATAACACGGAAGAAACGTTGAGTATACCTATTAAAGAGAATAGTTTAATCTATGAAATCACTGAATTATCCGAATGGATATTAACAAAAAACAAAACAGCGTACAGAGAACAAAAGAACCTAACACTTAAAGCGATAGCTATAATTGAAAAGGCATTGAATGGAGGAACATGATGAAAAAAATATTATTAGTAACAGCACACCCAGATGATGCAGAAATTAGTATGGGCGGTACAATTCGTAAGCTAATGAGCCGAGGCCATCAAATTATCAACGTCATATTCTCCATCCCTTCCAATATCGATGTCAGGAAGCAAGAGTCCATCGAGTCAGCTATCAATTTTGGATATGAGGTACAGTTCTCTAAGCATTGTGAGGGACATAACGTTGAGGATATTCCATTACATACATTAATAAAAGAACTCGATACGATCATTGAAAAGGTGAATCCAGACGAAGTCTACACACATTGGATGAATGACAGTCATCAAGATCATCAAAAATTAGCAAAGGTCGTACGAAGCTGCTTCAGGAAAAAACAATTTACGTTATATGAATTCGAACAAATCAACCAAAACAATAACATCGCGGCCAATCAATTTCATCCCAATGTTTATAGTGATATTACAGAATTCATGGAAGATAAAAAACAAATGATTTCCTTGTTTCAATCGCAGTTAATCGGATATATGGGTCATTACTTAGTGAATGCAGAGCACATTGGCAGTTGGAGAGGTTCCCAAGTGAATTGTAAATACGCGGAAACGTTTCTATTAATTTTTTCAAAAGAGGTTTTGTAGGTGGGAAAAACGAAGATCGTCACCATTCACCAACCTAATTTCCTGCCGTGGATCGGTTTCTTTCATAAAGCTTTCCAATCTGATGTATTCATATATTTGACAGATGTGAAATACTCTTCAAGTAATTTTCAAAATAAAACATATATTCTTGGTGGGGATGGAAAAAAGTCCAGGCTAACGGTGCCACTTCAAAAAAAACCTGAAATGTTACATGAAAAGTTAATCAGTTATCATTCCCCCAACCAAAAATGGAAAAGGAATCATTTGAAACAAATTTCAGAAGTTTATAAAAAAGCCCCGTACTTTCACGACTTTTTCCCGATGCTGAAAGAAGCATATCAAAAAGAACAGGCTTTGTTAGTCGATTTAAATATTCATTTAATTGAATTGATCTTACATTATTTAAACTATGAAGGAGAGACACAACTTTCCACTGAGTTTAACACATCCTTTGGAAAAACAGAGAGATTAGTCAGCTTACTTAAGCAAACTGGCGGTACATGCTATTTAAGCGGGAAAAGCGGTAAGGATTATTTGGAAGTGGAATTATTTCAGCAAGAAGGGATCGAGGTAGTCTATCAAAATTTCATTCATCCCGTGTATGAAGTGAAAAATGAGAAAGAGTGTGTAAAAAATCTATCGATTCTTGACTGGATTATGTACTATCCGACCGATCAAATAAAAGAAACGTTAACGAAAGATCGATTTAGCTAATCTGAACAATGTACGTAAGTATATAAAATAGAGATGTGGCGTGGTATGAGAATATGAAAATAAAAAATGATTTTATCAATAAAATACTTGTATTATTAACGGGAAATTCACTTGCACAGCTGATTATCATTGTAAGTTCGCCCGTATTAACAAGAATATATAAACCAGCAGATTTTGGTGTGTTTTCAGCCTATACTTCCCTTTTGGCCATTCTCATGTCATTTGCATCTCTTTGTTTAGAAAAGGCGATTCCTTTAGAAAAAAACCATAAGAATACAATTCACATACTGTACATTAGTATGTTTACGATTGCCGTTGTTTGTATCCTGAATATGAGTTTTAGCTTTTTTAATTTATCGTTATTTCAATTATACGGAATTAAAACTTCGATGATGAATGACCTTTTGCTTTCAAGTGGTCTGTTTTTTGCCGGGATTTACCAAGTGTTGATTTACTGGATGGTAAAAGAAGATAAGTTTAAAGGTATAACCCATTCTAAACTGCTGCAATCAATTAGTAATGTGATTAGTCAGTTCTCGCTTATTTCGGTTAATCATATCACTCCAGGAATGGGTTTAATAGCGGGAGATATGATTGGACGAGGAATATCACTTGCGTATATATGGCGATTTTTCTTAAAGCAAATGCATTGGCCAAAAGTGGACTATAGGAGAATCGGATATTTGCTTAAAAAATATGAGAAATTCGCCAAATACTCCACATGGTCGACACTCTTAAGTTCTTTATCTATGCAAATCATATTTTTGTTATTAATGCGTCTATACGGACCCGAAGTGACAGGTTATTTTTCCATGGCTTCAAAAACGATCGGTTTACCCATTACATTGGTGGGAGCGAGTATTTCAACAGTATTCTACGCCGAAGTAGTTAAAAGTATTAAGAATGAGCCTGGAAGAGTTTTGAAATTATATAGAAGCATCATTACTAAGTTAGCAATGGCAGGTATACCGTCACTGATACTTTTAGCGTGGATAGCCCCAGGGCTCTTTGGTTTTGTTTTTGGAGAAGAGTGGAGTGTTTCCGGTGAATATGTGAGGTTGATGTCATTTATGTTTCTGTGTCAAGTGATTGTTGTACCAGTTTCCCAAATATTGTATATAGTCAATAAACAGCAGACTCAGCTTTTATGGGACGTTTCAAGGCTGTTGCTGTCAACTATTGGAGTACTGGTCATCTTCACTTTTGGGGGATCAGCTGAAACAGCCATTTTATACTATAGCATTTGTATGGGGGCCAGTTACTACTTTCTTGCTCTCCTCGGCTATAGGGCGATACATTCCATAGATCGAGAGGATAACCTAAAAAAATGAAGCTGATTCAAATGGGTCTGGTAGGAATATACGTCTGGTTACTCGATATTTCCTACGTTTACTTTATTTCCCCTGAATATGCTTATATGGGATATATATATCGACAACATCCAAGTGCAGTCATGATAGTAATTTCCATGTTTTTAATTATATTGCCAGCCATATTCATAAAAAAGGATCTGGATAAGCCGTCGGAACTCGTTTTCTGGATTTTATATTTTATTGTCTATATACCGGTAGTATGGGTTCCAAATTATTTATTTACGCTACAGCCTGATTTTATATATACGAATGTTCTTTTGTGTTTTTGTTTACTTATCATTGGAAATGTAAATCGATTGCCAACGATGAAGATTACACCTGCTAATGTTAATATCGGTCTATTAAAAATCGTTTTCGTTGTAACACTATTCATTTTTTTTCTTTACATCTTCAAGATTTCGGGTGGATTTAGTCTAAAGCCCCCTATAGATTCTGAGGATATCTATGATAAGAGATTATCCTTTCGAACAAAACTAACCCCTGCGGCCGGCTATATTATCCAGTGGCTTGCAAAAGTGTGTAATCCATTTATCGTGACCATTGGCTTATGCAAAAAAAAATATGTCTATGTGTTTATCGGACTGGCGTTACAATACCTTTTATACACCGCAAACGGGTTGAAATCGACTCTTTTATCGACCTTTTTGTTAATTGTTGTATTTATTGCGTTTCAGAATAAGGGCCGGAATTTCGCGGTGTATTTTTGCTTGAGCCTTTGCTCGTTGTTAGGCATCAGCATTTTTCTGGATTTTATCCTTGATCAGACATATTTATCTAATTTGTTTGCCAGAAGGATGATCATCACACCGGGTTTGCTGACAACCTATTATATCGATTTCTTTTCAACTCATCCAAAAGCCTTGCTATCGTATAGTATATTTGAAAAATTCATAGATCCTGTTTATGACAGGAGTCCGCCATATATTATCGGTACAGAGTACTTTGGCCGACCTGAAATGGCAGCCAATGCGAATATGTTCGCCGATGCTTTTGCTAATTTCGGTTATCTTGGATTCTTGATTTATACAGGGATCTTAGCAGCGGTATTATGGCTTTATGATAGCCTGACGCAAAACGAAAAGTGGCAAGGTGTTGGCATAATCCTGTTTGTTGTACCTGCATGGTGTTTAGCGGATACTGCGCTTACAACAACGTTCGTGACAGGTGGGATGGTTTTTACTTTCATTATCATGTATTTGTTGTTAGGGTCAGATTCACAAAAGGGAGATAACAGATGAAGTTATTTTATAATATTAGTTCTGTGCACCCATGGAATGATACGAGGATTTATTTTCGCCAAGCATTTTCTCATGGAGAAACAGGAAAGTACAAGGTGAAACATATAGCGATTGAAAATAATCTATTGCCAGGTAATATTCCAGCCAATATAGAAGTGGAACTGTTAGCTAAACAATCAAGAAAAAAGCGTATGTTAACGTGGACTCCTTTATATAAGAAAATCAAGAAAGATAAACCTGATGTGATTCAGTTTCATGATCCAGAGCTGCTCATTTTAATGAATATAATCAGATGGATTCCCAGCTATCATCCGGGCATCGTTTATGACATGCATGAAAATGTACCAAAGGTCCTTATGAGAAAAAAAATCCCCGAATTTGCATTGAGCATGTATCGTTTTTTGGAGAGACAATTGCTGAGGGCATGCAGCGGGGTCGTGTTTGCAGAAAGTACGTATAAAGAGGATTATCGATTCCTAACCTGCCCAACAATGGACGTGTATAATTACCCGAAAGTCCCTTTTATGAAAGAAAATGAAGCAAAAGAAGATGTTTTTACCTTTATCTATCTAGGGGGCATTTCAGATATACGCGGCGGGGAAACCATGCTGCTTCTCGCAAAAAGATTAGTGGATTTAAAGAAGAAATTTCACATGAAGATTATTGGAACGGGCAGTGAAGAATACATCGGAAAATTGAACACTTTCATTTTTAAAAACAACTTGGAGGATCATATCAGTCTGGAGGGTGCAATGGCTTTTGATAAAGCGTTTGAATCGATTCAGAGAGCAAATGTAGGTATGGCATTTTTAGTCCCTGATCCTAATTTCATGGGTGGTAAAACAACAAAGTGTTTTGAATATATGGCCGCTGGCATTCCATTTATGGTTTCTGATTTTCTTATTCAAGATGTACTGGATAAATGGGAATGTGGAGTGTCGGTCGATGTATTAAATATGGATGAAATGGTTCAAAAAGCGGTTTATTTACTGGAATCCCCTGAAATGGCCACGAACATGGGGGAACGAGGAAAAGCTGCATATAGACAAGAATATAATTGGGAGAATGAAGAGGGAAAATTACTATCTCTGTTTGATAAAATAGGGTCATGCTCTTAGGAGGTATGTTATGGGATTATTTAAATGGTTGAATAAATTGGCATTTATTAATAACTGGGGGAGACTGGGCGGAATTCATGGAATAATCGTCATGTTCATTTACCGGATAGGCAATACGATTTACTATAAAGTGAACATTCCTGTCGTAAAACAAGTATTATGGATTATGTACCGCATGGTAGATTTATTGCTTGTAAGACTTTTCCTGAATTGCGAGTTTCCTGGACAATGTCAAATTGGAAAGGATTTACGTCTGCCTCATGGGGCTAAAGGCGTTATGATCAACCCATATTGCCAAATAGGGGATCATGTTACGATTATGCATCAAGTATCGCTCGGACAAAATAAAGAAAGTAAAAAAGCACCTACCGTATGTGATTATGCGTATATAGGATGTGGCGCTAAAATACACGGTGGCATCCGAATTGGCGCGAATTCGAAAGTGGGGGCAAATGCAGTCGTTTTGAAATCCGTGCCCGATAATTGCACGGCAGTCGGAGTACCCAGTTTGAATATAAAAAAGTAAGTACTTACTACTTAAAACAAAAAACCGATAATCCATGTCATGTGGAGAATCGGTTTTTTTCTAATGATCACATAAGTCTATATGAGGATTGTGGTTGGCTTTTTTCTCTCAAATATGGAACCATGGCCGAATAGGCTATAAGGTTGATTTTATTAAATGAAAAAACTGTATCCCATTATTTTCGAGATACAGTCATAATTAAGGAGGGAAACTATTCGATGCGTTTCCCGCTATTTTTTAAAAAGTATGAGCTAAGTCCTTTGCACGTGCAATTCCTTTTTCTTTGATTTCTTGTGCTTTATCTGCCATTGCATTATGACCCTCAATGAATATGCCTTCAAAAGACGGAATACCATAGAAATTCATTATGACATTTAAATAACGATGACCCATTTCCATCTCTGCAGCTGGGCCTTCAGAATAAAAACCTCCGCGGGCTTGGATATGAAGTGCTTTTTTATCTGTTAAAAGACCAACCGCGCCTTGTTCCGTGTACTTAAATGTTTTACCTGCAACAGAAACAGAATCAATATATGCTTTCATTACTGGAGGGAATGAAAAATTCCATAAAGGCGTTACGAATACATATTTATCAGCTGAAACAAACTGATCGCTTAGTTCACCTAGGCGTCCGACTTTTGCTTGTTCCTCTGCTGAAAGCTCTTCAAAACCTTTTCCTGTTTGAAGCTTGCCCCATCCACTAAAAACATCAACATCAAGTTGAGGGATGTTCTCTTTATAAAGATCAAGATGAACGACTTCATCGTTCGGATTGACCTCTTTGTAAGTCTCAATAAAAGCCTTTCCTGCTGCCATACTAAAAGATTGTGTATCATCATGTGGATGCGCTGTGATGTATAATACTTTAGCCATTTTGTTAAGTCACCTTTCTCCTTCAAAATTAAGACAAGTTTAGTTTGATTCAAATAGCAAAAAATTAATCAAAATATCTCTACATTAGAATTTTGTTTGTTATAAAAAGAGAAGAGGAAGCGAGTATTCCTTTCGGCCCCATCTATAAATTGGAGGTGCCGTCTTTTCATGATTTGAAAAACATGACATCGCCCATGTCCTTAAAAGGAAATTATCTTCATATAGCGGTCGGTGAAGCCTGGTTCATAAGCTGACTGACTTTTTAGATTCATTTCATAAATGGCAGCTCTTTTTCTTAGTGTTTGTTTTTAATGGGAAAGAGCCTTAAAATGTTCAAAAAGGGGTGTAGGGACATAATGATCAATCGATTACCAAAAGAAATCGCAACGATATTACAAACAAATAAAAAAATGCCTGCTCAATTTGAGGAATTGATCAGGAAAGGCGGGTATTTGCCTCCCGAGATGGAGTTGATGGTAGATGCCATCACTGCCTTAAGCATGGGGAAGAATATTCTCCTGAAAGGTCCGACAGGGGCCGGAAAGACTAAGTTTGCCGAGACATTATCGAATTTGTTCAACCAACCGATGTTCAGTGTGAACTGCTCAGTCGATCTTGATGCCGAAAGCTTATTGGGCTTCAAGACATTGGCTTACAAAGAGGAAAAACAGGTGATTGAATTCGTTCCAGGACCTGTGATCAATTCAATGAATCACGGTCATTTTCTATACATAGATGAAATAAACATGGCTAAACCGGAAACACTGCCGCTGATCAATGGGGTGCTTGATTACAGGAGAACGATAACGAATCCGTTCACGAACGAAGTCATCACTGCTAAAGATGGCTTTAATGTCATTGCTGCGATCAATGAAGGCTATGTAGGCACAGTTCCTTTGAATGAAGCGCTGAAGAATAGGTTTATCGTGATCGAGGTTCCTTATATCGAAGGGGAGCAATTAAAGCATTTGATCGAGACCAATACAAAGTTAAAGGATTCAAGAAATATTGAATTGTTCGTTAAACTGTCGAGTGACCTGATTAATGCTGTGAATCAAGGAAAAGTGGCCGAAGATGCGGCATCGATCCGGGCTTTGCTTGATGCTTGCGACCTGAGTGTATTGATTCCGCCAAAACGGGCGATTCTTCGTTCCATCGTGGATAAGTTGGACGAGGAACGGGAGCGGGAGTTTGTGAAGAACTTGGCTGACACATTATTCTAACTAGGAGAATGCCTCATGAAGTATATCCGATTCAATGATTCAATAATTGATACGGCTCTTTTTTTGCAGCTGCAGGATCTCTCGACTGTCTTGTCAGGCATTCCTGAGCTGGAATTCGAATACAATTATGGCTCCTTCATTGATTCCATCGAGAATAAGGTCACAGCCAGTCATTTTTGGGAAAACGGAAATAAGGAAGTGAAGGAAGCTGGGTTGAAAACGGACGTGCTCCTTAGAACGATAGGTACGTTGCATCATTCAACAATCCAGAGTATGAAGGAGTATCAGGAGATAATCGAGGAAAGTTCACTTCCAAAGTTTGCAGCCCAATTGTTCGCTTTATTGGAAGACTTGCGATTAGAAGAATTGGTGAAGAAAGAAAGGCCAGGCACGAAAAAATGGTTTTCGGTAAGGAGAGCTTACCTTAAACAATATTTCGAAAGCCAATTGGCTACGAATGTCACAAGAAGTTTTGCACTGGATGAATTATACTGCCTCATCTATTTACTGCTTCAATCTGACAGGCCAGATCCCATTTTTCCCAGAGCCAATGTGCGGCAACTGGAAGAACTGGAGAAAATCAAGCCGCATATCCATTCGGTTTTTGAAGCCACTAAAACAAGTGATATCACAAGGATTTGTGAGCAAATCGTTTTTCGTGTGAACGATGGATATCAGGATACGATGAATGAATATTTCATCTTCCCCATTGCAAATGTGGAGAAGTATACAGCAAATACCTTATTTGACGAACTGACTAGAAATGATGAACTGTTGAACGATGATACAGAAGATGTAGATGAAGAGAAAAGTGAGTTCATTGATGAAAAGTTCTCCACATGGCACCGAGAAAATAAGAATGGCGAGAATAATTCGACCTTTCTTCAATTTGAATTGGAACAGGGAACGAAAACAAGCTTGATGGGCGGAGGTGCGCGTGAAGCGGAAGATGCCGACCAAGCACTGGCGTCCATCCAAGGTTCTTCAGGTGAAAGTGAACAAAAGGAATACAATCAGCAGGAAACGCTAGAGAAGAAGCAAACGAATATCGGCAAGAGTGGTGAACATCCATTTGGTGAAGACAATAAAGACGTCGTCCAGGTAATCAAAGAAGCAAAAATACCGACTCTTACTGAAGAAAAACGCTACCGCGAGTTCGTTGCTGATATCGAACCATTTAAGAGAAAACTTGCAAGTATAATTGAAAAAACACTGGAAAATAAAAAGAATGCCCCAAGAAAAGATTTAGTTTTTGGTCGTTTATCGAAGAAATTACTGCCGATTGTACTAGAAGAAAATCCAAGGGTCTTTTATAAAAAGAACCAGGATTCAAATGAAATGGATGCAGTATTCACATTGCTTATCGATTGCTCGGCTTCTATGCATAACAAAATGGATGAAACGAAACGAGGGGTCGTACTCTTTCATGAAGTGCTGAAAAAGTTAAGGATACCCCACTCAATCGTGGGATTTTGGGAAGATGCAAATGAAGTGAGAGAAGGATATCAGCCGAATTACTTCCACGTGATCCAGTCCCATTCGGACTCTCTTTATGCAAATACAGGAGCAAAAATCATGCAGCTTGAACCGGAGGAAGACAACAGGGACGGATACAGCATCAGGGTTGCCACAATGGAATTGGAAAAAAGACGTGAAAAAAACCGTTTCTTGCTCGTATTTTCCGATGGTGAGCCGGCAGCAAGCGAATATGATCAAAATGGAATTGTCGATACGCATCTTGCCGTCTCCGAAGCCAGGAAAAAGGGAATAGAAGTCATAGGCCTGTTTTTAGCAGACGGATTGATTGATGAAAGTGAAGAACTGACGATGAAAAACATCTACGGAAAAGAACGGCTGATGATTCCGAGTGTTGCTGAATTGCCGGAACAATTTACACCGCTGTTGAAAAAACTGCTGCTGAAGACCATTTGATATGAAACATAATAATGAATTTGGAAGTTATGATAGATCTTGATTGATCAATTAAAAAACACAGTAGGATTCAATGGATCTTACTGTGTTTTTTTGTTTGTCTTGTCAGTTATTCGCAGTAAGCGAATATATTGATGGGAGCTTGAAAAGAAAACGAATGCGATTTCTTTTTTGGAATTTGGGTAAAGCATAACTGAGGGAGTGGTTATTTTGATGAATTTACTGTTTATGGTACTTTATTTTATAATCATTGTTCTTGTTATTGAAATATCGGTTACCTTGATGAAATTGACTGGATTGAAAAGCTCAGTGGCAAGATTTCAGGTTATCTCCATGCTGACGGGTACTGGGTTTACAACTGACGAGTCAAAATCGATTATTGATCACCCCGTTCGAAGGAAAATAAGCATGTTTTTAATTTTATTTGGTGCCTTCTCACTTGCGGTCATCATTTCATCGATCAGTACATTGCTTACAGATGATCTACGCTTGATAGAGTTAAGCATCATTATAGGGATACTGGTGATCTTAATCGTTTTAGTGAAAGCTCCAATCCTGAATAATAGAATATCGAATAAGATGAAAAGTGAAATGTACAATCATTATGAATTATGGGAACACCCGATAGAGGAGGTCCTGTTTTTAGAAGATGAAGACGTGGTCATGGAGATCGATATTTATGAGGATTCAGAATTCATCGATGTCAAAGCGTTTGATGTTATCCCAGAAGGAGCGGACATCAATATGTTGTTTATTGAAAGCGGAGAAGTGAAAATCAGGAAAGAGTTATATGAGTATAAAATCAAAATAGGTGATAACCTCTTTTTATATGGAAATAAAAAAGAGATAGAAGAAACATTCTCAAAAGAAATCGAAGAGATGAAGAAGAAAAGTACATCGGAGTGAAAAAGAATCCCAGCCTTATATTAAGGCTGGGATCTATTGAAGATGGGCTTCATTAATGTTTTTTATTCGGTAATTTCTGAGCGGGATTCCCATTGCCTTGACGGCGGAAATTGCCTTCTTCCTTTTTTTGCTGTTCTTGAATACTTTCAACAAATTCCTTAGAACTTTTCATTAAATGTACCTCCTCCGTTTATTTTCTTCTTTACTATAACCAGAAGAGGTGAAATTCATGAGTATGGGAGATAAAGGGCGACTCTAGGCTGATGGTAAAGGGAGAAAGGTGGTAAAATATGGACTGAAAGGATGTTTATTAAATCCTATCATGAAAAGAAAGAAGGGAAATGAGTGGAAAATCGGTTGGATGGAAAAGTTGCCTTGGTTACAGGTTCATCAAGAGGTATTGGTCGTGCTATAGCGGAACAGCTTGCTGATTTGGGTGCAAAAGTGGTGATCAACTATTCAGGCAGTTCTCAAAAGGCATATGAAGCGGTTGAAGGTATAAAGAAGAACGGCGGGGAAGCGGTAGCAATCCAAGCAGATATTAGCCAAGTTTCCCAAATTATAAATCTCTTCGAAGAAACGGTCCAAGCGTTCGGGAAAATCAATATTTTAGTGAACAATGCGGGACTGATGATAAATAAACCACTTTCCGAAGCAACGGAAGAAGACTTTGATAAACAGTTTGCAGTGAACGCCAAGGGGACATTCTTTGCTTGCCAACAAGCCCTGAAATGTATGGAGGCCGATGGAAGGATCGTCAATATTTCAACCTCTGTAATAGGACAGATGTTTCCTTCATATAGCATGTATGCAGGTACAAAGGGGGCGGTTGAACAATTCACAAGACATCTGTCCAAAGAGTTCGGCCCAAAAGGGATTACGATCAATGCAATTGCTCCAGGACCGGTTAACACAGAGTTGTTTAATGTAGGGAAATCTGAGCAGCAAATCGAAGGAATGAAAAAAATGAATGCCTTCGGACGTTTAGGTGAAACGGAAGACATTGCCAATGTGGTATCGTTTTTGGTGAGTGAACAAGCCCAGTGGGTTACGGGTCAGACGATTAGGGTCAATGGTGGATTCATTTAATTTAATTGCTTGTAATTCAACTAAAGCAACGTACTAATACAACGTTGCTTTAGTATTTTGTAATATTTTTAATTTGAAATTAACCATTCCAGTGAATTGTTTGAGCGATGATCAAGAAAGCGCCCGATAAGAGGAACCAGATTAAAAACAAGGGCAGGTAAAAGCGAACCCATTTTTGCCAGGCGACTCCTGCTAAGGCAAGGGTGGCCATGAAATAGCCAGATGTTGGATATAATATATTACCGATTCCGTCTGCTAGCTGATAAGCTAACACGGCTGTTTGTCTTGTAACACCGATGATGTCGGCCAATGGAGCCATGATGGGCATGGTAACTAAAGCCTGACCGCTTCCGGAGGGGATTAAAAGACTACATAACATTTGTACAATAAACATGCCGAGAGCGCTAAATACAGCGGGGAAGTCGCCGACAAGATTACCGAGACTATGAACGATCGTGTCCATTACTTGACCATCCTCCATAACAACAGCGACAGCTCTTGCAACACCCACAATCATGGAACCGACCAAAACTTCTCGAAATCCGTCATTAAATCCTTCGCAAATTTCCGATAAGTTTAACCCGGCAACTAAACCGACAACGATTCCCATGATAATGAAGAGACCTGCCATTTCCAACATAAACCAACCTTTTGCTAAAACGCCATATACGAGTAGAAACAAGAAACCGACCGTTAAAATTAATGCAATTTTCTGTTTTTTATTCACCTTATATATTTCAGATCCAGGCTTATTTAAGTATAGCGTCCGTTTGGTTTGATCGTCATCAAATACAAAACTACACTTTGGATTATTTTTAACCTTTTTAGCATACCGCATAATGTAAGCCATCCCAGCAGTAACAAATATGATAAAAGCGATAATCCTTAGCTCGATACCGGAATATAGGGGAAGACCTGCGATTTTTTGACCTAACCCAGTGTTAATGGGGTTAAGAAAGCCTGTCATGAACCCAGCGGTAGTTGCGACTAAAGCTACAGAGACGGCAACCATAGAATCAAATCCTAAGGCAATCATTAGGGGGAGGATGACAGGTACATACACTAAACTTAATTCCTGTGTTCCAATCAAACTGCAAATAATAGCAAATACTACTGTGAGGATAGGAATTAACATCATACTTTTTGTCGAAAATCGCCTTGCTAATCTATCCACTCCTATTTCAATAAGTCCTGTTTTCCGTAGTACTGAAAATATTCCTCCGATGATGAATGTGAAAAAAACGATCTCCCCTGCAGCTACCAAGCCTTTTGGTATAGCTGTCATGAAGTCTACTGGAGTAATAGGTGTTTGTTCAACGAGTCGATAGGAGTTTGGATCAATCGTCAATCGATCCTCAGGACCTGGAATTCGCTCATAAACACCAGCAGGAACGAAATAAGTTGCGAGTGCTGCAAGTATGATAAATACGAATAATATGACATAAATATGTGGCATATTAAACTTCTTTTTATTGAATTTAGTCGCTTCATCGATACTGACAATTTTTTTCGAATCATTTTCTAATGCCATTATTTTTCCCCCATCATCTTTAGTTTATTAACATGTACTTCCAGATAATATAGATGAAATGATCCATAATCATATTTCGTGTTATGTTAAATAACATCTTATGTATCTATATATTACAT
>NZ_JBHXAS010000045.1:0-37102 GCF_042727425.1 Peribacillus sp. NPDC060253 | reverse complement strand
ATATTCATTTTAATTTGAAAAAATTAGGTGAATTAAAGTTCAAAAAACAAACATTCGATTTCCACAACACATGCTACATCAATAAAATCATTTCTCTTTAACATTATACTTAAAAATCTTCAAGAGCTTATATGGCAAAATAAACCGTTCATATTTTACAAATTATATCCCAACAACATTTACATTGAAGTAATGAACCAGTTAGTTAAAATCTTATGATCTAACAGAGGAAATACTTGGAATACTCCATACCTTTATTGAGCATTTTTCTACAATATCTGTTCTTTTCTTCCTCAAAACAAAGCCATGCACAAGTTGGGGAAAATACCTGAGGGATGAAGATCTCTCTTTATCTCTCTTTGTTTTGTCCACAATTTATGCACAACTTTAATTAGTGTCTATTATATTTAACTAATGTGAAACACACTCGGCATAGCTAGAGTGATGAACGTAGATTAAATTTCCTTAAACAAGATGATGTCCCTAAATCCTTATAATAGAATAACTCGTATCACTCATCTTTTTATTGAAATGGCACGAGGCTTCTTAACTGGAAATATCATCATCGGATTTAACATCCAATGGTGTTCGTTTATCCATTTTCACCATGTAATAACTTGCTACGACCAAGGCTAGGAAAACGATCCCGACAACCAAGGAAGTCCGGGTACTGGGATTGAACCACATACCAACCAGAACCATCAGTAAAAAGGCAATTGTTGCATAGTTACTGTAAGGGGCCAACGACATTTTGAACGGATGTTTCTCCTGCTTTAACTTACGAATTTTGCTTAGACCTATACTAACTCCACTTTTTAGTGTCCAAAATATTGACTCAAATCCAATTATTCAATTCATAAATGAGTTATTAAAATCCTTATCTCCTTTAATGAACTAATCTCCTTCAATAAACTAAGCACAATCTCACGTTTGCTCTAGAATTCTTAGGATTTCATAGCCATATCATTACCCATTATCTATAAAAGATTAGCATTACTCCTCAAGGATAGGGGTTTTACTTCTGTATGAGTCATTCCACTTTTTAATGTACGATCGCCCAATGCAGCATTACTAACCAACGGATTTGATAGTAACAATCCAGACACTACAAAAGATGCTATTATTTTTTTCATTTTCTCCCCCGATAAAATCTCTTTTTTATAATTTTAACATCTTTAAGTGACACACATATTTACCTAATTTTACATTATCAATACAAATTAATTCATAAAGTGTGCATAAAATACAAAATAACTAAAATATCCCTACCATTCCCGAAAGGTAGTACTTAAGAGTAAATTCTTCGCTTTTTCTAGTAGTAACAATCCGGTTTTTGGCTCCTCTACATTTTCCATTATAGTATTGTGATATATTCTCCACTCCTTATATTATTTTGTTTTCACTAGCTAAAACTCATTGAGATTATTATATAAATCAAAGTTATGACCTTAATTTGGGTTTTTCCATTTAAGTATATAAACATCTTCATATCCTTAAATTGGGTGGTGTCTAACAAAGGCATATCCCTTACAACTTTATCTGCCTGAATATTTTTCGTGATGTAATTTCCATCCTTGTAGAATTTCTTCCTTGTTTCGTCCAAAACGATCGAGTGAATGAATATAAAGGACATCCCCTTTCCGGATCACCCGTTTTAATAATTGATATTGTTCTCGGTCATCGTAAAGATTTTTTTATTTTCGGCATGTAATGTAACGGGGACAATCGTTAATTTTTGTTGAGGCATTGGAAAAGCACCTCCTTTGATACAAGTATCGTATCAGGAGGTGCTACGTATAGAATATGTACTGTTTAAATAGGGGCTTACCTTTAACCGTAGTTTACGGCCCTCTATCTAACTGTTTACGCTTAAAGATATAAGTTATCCTCTATCCTCCAAAACTCTGTTCGAGTGAGTGGCTAACTCTTATTCGGCGGGAATCCCACCCGCTATATGTAGAGCTATGCTCGATCGCTCTTACAGGCACCGGATGTTGATCCTAACTAGCAGCCGAATCGATGTAAAATTATCGAAACCAAATGCACCTATTCAACGCTTTAACACAATAACTGGAAACCTCAGCTGAGTGGGGTCCTGACCTCAATTTTGTATTTTGTTTGGGAAGTATAATTTTCGCCTGCTAAAAGAAGAATATCTCCAAAATCTTCAAACTCAATCGCTCCTGGAGCAGCTTGGGTTTCAAACGTTATTCCGCCGTGTTGAATTAATTTTTCTCCGTGCATGAGTGGCACACCTTTCACAAAGTTTGCAGTGTAAATGACAACCGCAGGCTCTTCTGTGTATACCTCGACTGTTATTTTCTGGTCAGGACTAATTAATTTGGCTGCAGTTTGATGAAGTCCTGAGCAAATAAGGAAGAATGGATGATCGATTCCTCGAACCTTTTTAACTTCTGCGTCAATTGCTTCAAAGGTTGATTTTAATTTCTTTGGGGTTCGAAAATCATAAGGCGTGCCAATTGTGCTTCGCTTTTCCCCAGTTACCGTGGTATCGTCATTTACTGGTGCAAATTCTTCAGAAAAGATTTGTAAGAAATGATCATCGATTGGATTGCTGGGATGCCCTGTTAAGTTAAAATAGACGTGATTGGTCGGATTAAAAATTGTGTCTTTATCACTAGTTGCTTGATAGCTGACTGACCAAATATTTAAGTTGTCTAATGTATAAGTCACACTTACTTTCAAATTCCCCGGAAAACCATTCTCGCCATCAGGTGAGTGGGTTGAAAAGATGATCGATGCACTTTCATCCGTCTCCTTCACTTCATAATCCCAGATTTTTTCATCGAATCCAGGGTTGCCACCGTGTAATGTATTTCCTAATTGATTTACAGATGTTTGGTAACGTGATTCACCAATTGAAAATTGGCCATTTTTTATTCTTCCAGCGACTCTTCCTATTGTTGCTCCATAATATGTTTCTTTTTTGTAATCCTCAATCGAGTCAAATCCCAATACGATATTATTACGACCCGTTTCCGTTAGGACGAACAGATTGACGATTCTTGCACCAAAGTTTGTAACTTCTATTCTTACTCCATGATCATTTTCTATAGTAAACAGCAAGACTTCATTTCCAAACGAGCTTTGTGATGTTTTCATTTTTTACGGCTCCTCCCTATTAAATTCCTTCATATAAATAAAAGCTATAACACCATGAATTGCACAAAAAGTTCAGCAAACATTTTAATAGTTGAAAAGCCGAAGTAGCAACTTCGGCCTTAAGAAAGGGAATCATATTAGTAAATCAACATGTTCATGATGTGTATGTGTAGATCATAATTACAGAAGTATTTTCCCTTATGCCCCCCTGATTTAAAATGCATGCTTAACTCTCCTATTTGTGTATATCTTCTTTGAATTCTGCTCCAAATCTCATAGGTCTAATTTAAGCACTTTTTCCCTTAGCATGTTTACTTTCTCCAATTTTTTCAATTTCCTCCAAAGTATGACCTCGAGTTTCAGGAACGCATGTCCGGATAAATAAAACACCAAGTAAACAAACAGCACCAAAGATTGCAAAAACAGCTTCTTGAGACATCGAAGCGATCATGATTGGAAATAGCAATCCAACCAAGAAAGAACCAATCCAGTTAAATGATGAAGCTAATCCTGACGCACGCCCGCGAATTACCAGCGGGAAAATTTCTCCAACTATGACCCAAGTTAAAGGAGCCCACGTGAATGAATAAAGTGCTACATAGATACTTAAAAAGACAACCATCATCATCGGATTTGCATTAGGAATTAATAAATTCAATATTGCCGGCAAAATAAAGGATAGCCCCATAATAGTTCCACCTATTGTTAATAAAGTACGGCGATTAAATTTATCAGCAATCATAAGGAATATTAATGAACCTAGTACGAGAATAACCCCTTGAATAATTGGCCACATCAATACTGAGCTGGCTTCATGCCCTGTTGCTTTTTCCACAATCATAGGAATATAATAAAAAATTGCGTTTGCGCCCTGGAATTGTTGAAACGCAGCAACACCCACACCAGCAATTACTAAATAACGGTATTTATTACTTAAAAGTGTACCCCATGATGCTTTTTGATTTACCTTTGCTTCCTCTTTAACAGTTTCTTGAATTTGTGTTATTTCAGAATCAATTTGTTCTTTGTTAGAGCGAATAAATCCCAACACCTTACGAGCTTCATCAATTTTATTGTTTTTAATTAAAAAACGTGGTGATTCGGGTAACCTTGACACTCCAATAAATAAGATCAAAGCAGGTACGGCAGCCAAACTAAGCATCAATCGCCATGCCATTGTTCCTGGTAAGTCTTTCAATAAATAAGCGACAATGTACGAAAGCAACATTCCAGAGACAATCATTGTTTGATTAATTCCTGACAGACGTCCACGTAAACGTGCTGGCGCCATTTCCGACATATAGGCTGGGACCAATGCAGATGCAGCACCAACAGCCAACCCTAATAAAATCCGGGCAACAATCATAAAAAGGATCCCATTATGAGGGGATATTCCTGCCAAAATGGATCCAACAGCAAAAATGATAGAAGATATTAAAATCATTTTGCGCCGTCCTAAACGATCAGAAAGTTGTCCGGCCAGCGCACCTCCAAATATAGCTCCAAACATCAACGAAGAGGTAATCCAGCCAATAGCACCAGGGTTGTTTTGAAGGTTCCAATCATGTTGCAGAAAAGGCAAAGCACCCGTCATAACGCCGATATCATAACCGAAGAGAATGCCTCCAAAAGCCCCAAAAAAATAAATGAATCCACTTGAGATTTTCTTTCCATTAACCATTAAAATTCCCTCCTCAAGGTTTTGAAATTATATTTCCTTAAAAAATCCCACTACTAAAAATTATTTATTAGGATGAATTCTGTGTCGTTATTCTGCTATTAAAACGCTTTCATCTTTTCCCTAAAAACCACGAACACGCTTACGATTAAAGGGACCATACTAATGGTTACCATTTCCAGTCTACAACTTCTGGATTACCTATTTTTTCCCTCCAAGGAAGCACAGCCTCCTTGGAGGGGAGAGACATTACTTAATAACTACGTATTCCAAGCCAACAAGTTTTGCATAGGTTATGATTTGGTCTGTTGTTAAATTCAATGAAACAACTGTATGGTGACCGCCACCATTCTCAAGCCAAGCTTTCACTCCATCTTGGAAGTTTGGCTTCACTTCCCAAAGTACACGGGCCACTGGAAGGTTTGGTGCTGGAACAGTTGGCTCAAATGCAGAAACTTCATTAATCAAAAGTTTATAGTTTGTACCAAAGTCAGCCATGGAAACAACGACACCGTCCCCTGCTTTGCCGTCGAATACTAAGCGAGCTGGATCTTCACGATCACCTATACCTAATGGAGATAGGACAATTTTTGGTTTGTTACTTGCTAAAGATGGGTCGACTTCAAGCATATGTGATTGAAGGATTGATTCTTGTCCAGCAGCTAATTCATATGTGTAATCTTCCATAAAGCCAGTTGATTGGTTATGGCTCATCACTTTCAGTAAGCGATCAAGTGCTGCCGTCTTCCAATCTCCTTCACCCGCAAAGCCATATCCCTGTGCCATCAAACGTTGGACGGCAAGACCAGGAAGTTGTTTCATCCCATATAAATCTTCGAAGTTCGTTGTGAAGGCCGTGTAACCACCATCATCAAGGAAACGTTTAATCGCAATTTCATAGCTTGCCTGTACCTTTACGCTTTTCTCCCAATCTTCCCTACTGTAGGTACCATAATCAAATTCATAAAGGCCTTCGTATTCTGCAAATAAAGCATCAATTTCTTCATCAGTAACCGCATTTACATATTGAACAAGGTCTCCGATTCCAAAATAGTCAACTGTCCACCCAAATTGGATTTGCGCTTCAACCTTATCCCCTTCGGTTACTCCAACGTTACGCATGTTGTCTCCAAAGCGAGCGACCTTAATGTTAAAGCTTTCGTTATAAGCAACCGCTACGTCCATCCATTGTGCAATTTGCTGACGCACTTCAGGGCGCTCCCAATAACCTACAACAACTTTATTTTGTTTTTTCAAACGTGCATTGATAAAACCATATTCACGGTCACCATGAGCGGATTGATTTAGGTTCATAAAGTCCATATCAATCGTTGCCCAAGGAATACTTTCATTGAATTGTGTAGCTAAATGAAGCAATGGTTTTTGTAATAATTTTGTTCCACGAATCCACATTTTTGCAGGTGAGAAAGTATGCATCCAAGTGATGACACCGGCAACTTCGTTACGATAGTTGACTTCTTTCATGATGCTTGTGATTTTATCTGCACTAACAGCTAAATCTTGCAATACAAGTGGATAAGGTAAAATACCGCTTTCATTTAATGCATCGGTTATCGTTTGTGCATGCGCCTTGACCTCTGCTAACGCTTCTTCCCCATATAGATGTTGTGATCCTACGACAAACCAAAATTCCCTTTTTTCTGTTGTTAACATAATAATCCTCTTTTCTTAATCTAATGGTTTAATAATTTGATAGAGTTGATCTTATTTTTGACCGTAATAAGCATATTTTCCATGTTTTCGTAAATAGTGTTTATCCAAAATATTTTGTGGTAATTCTTTTGCAAAATGATTTAATTCCCGTGTAAATAAATTCATTTTCGAAACTTCATCCAACACCACACTATTCATTACGGCGGATTTTGCATCTTTGCCCCAAGTAAACGGACCATGACCATGAAGTAAGACACCAGGAACGGCTAAAATGTCTAACCCACGCTCTTCAAATGTTTCGATGATTAACTTCCCAGTCTCCACTTCGTACCCACGATCAATCTCCTCTTGTGTTAGGTAGCGGGCACATGGGACGGATCCGTAAAATGTGTCTGCATGAGTGGTCCCCATCGCTGGAACATCAAGGCCTGCTTGAGCCCAGATTGTCGCCCAAGTTGAATGAGTATGCACAATGCCGCCGATTTCTTGGTAATACTTATAAAGTACTGCGTGTGTCGCTGTATCTGATGAAGGCCTCATCTCTCCTTCAACAACATTGCCATCTAAATCAACAACAACCATATCACTTGCTTTCATCGTGTCATAATCAACACCACTAGGTTTGATAACAAATAAACCACTTTCACGAGCAATGGCACTTGCATTTCCCCATGTATATTTCACGAGTCCATATTTAGGCAAGTCCAAATTTGCTTGAAATACCTCTTCTTTCAGTTGTTCTAACACGTCAATCCCTCCAGTTTTCCACTCATAACATCAAATTGTCTACAGCGGCCTGCTCAATCACTAAACCCTTCCTGTATCTTTCAATAAATGCTTCAAATCCTTTAACATCTACTTGATCAGGATAAATTTCTTGCCCATCAACCTCTTCGAATACTTTTTTGTCGAGGAAGTCTTCTAAACTTTCTTTTTGATCTTTATTCATCATGTAAGATGCAAGAATCGCCATTCCCCACGCGCCGCCTTCTCCTGCTGTTGACATAACTGATACTGGAGTATTCAATGCAGCGGCAACAATTTTTTGTCCAACAAGAGGAGTTTTAAATAAACCACCATGAGCCAAAATACGATCAATTGCAACATTTTCTTCCTTTGTCAAAATACCCATTCCGATTTTCAAAGCACCGAAAGCAGTAAATAGGTGAGTCCGCATGAAGTTTGCTAAATTGAAATGACTCTCAGGCGAACGAACAAATAATGGTCGCCCTTTTTCTAATCCTGTGATATTTTCACCTGAGAAATAACCGTAGCTAAGCAAACCGCCACCATCTGGATCCGCTTCCAAAGCCTTATTCAACATTACTTCAAATAATTTATTTGTATCAACCTTTTGTCCCATTGCCTCAGAAAATTCACGGAACAATCCCAGCCAAGCATTGAGATCACTTGAACAGTTATTCGCGTGAACCATTCCAACTGGACTTCCGTTTGGTGTAGTTACCAAATCAATTTCTGGATATACTTTTGAAAGTTCTTTCTCTAGTACAATCATGGCAAAAACAGAAGTTCCTACTGATACGTTTCCAGTACGTTTCCTCACACTATTCGTAGCAACCATTCCAGTTCCAGCATCGCCTTCTGGTGGGCAAATTGGAGTGCCTGGTTGTAAATTTCTTGATCTATCCAGGATTTTCGCTCCAATTTCGGTTAATTCACCCGCTTGCTCGCCTGAAATGTATACTTTAGGAAGAATCTCTTTTAGCTTCCAAGGATAACCTTTCGTCGCAATTAAATCGTCAAACTGCTTGACCATTGATTCATTGTAATCTTGCGTTGATTCATCAATTGGGAACATGCCTGAAGCATCTCCAACTCCAATTGCTTTATTACCAGTCAATAACCAGTGAATGTATCCAGCCAAAGTCGTAATACAATCAATGCGAGGCAAATGTTTCTCTTCATTTAATATTGCTTGATAAAGGTGAGCAATACTCCATCGTTCAGGGATATTAAATTGAAATTGATTAGTTAATTCTTTTGCTGCAACACCAGTTGTTGAGTTACGCCAAGTTCGAAACGGAACAAGTAGCTCCCCTGTACTGTCAAAAGCCATATACCCATGCATCATTGCAGAAAATCCAATAGAACCTATCTTTCGAATTGTAATTCCGTAATTTCGTTCAACTTCTTGCTTCATTTCACTATAAGCTGTTTGCAGACCAGTGATAATATCCACTAAGTTGTACGTCCAAATTCCATCTTCCAAGAGGTTCTCCCACTCATAACTTCCAGATGCGATTGTTTCATAACGATTATCAATCAACACCGCTTTAATACGTGTGGATCCAAATTCGATTCCAAGTGAAGTTTCTCCCTCGGTAATCGCTTGTTTATTTTTTAATATAGTGGTTTGCACGTTAATCCCCCTCCTGACAGCGCTTTCAATAAAAGGAGGCGCTTAAATTTATTTACGACCATATTATATTTTTTTGTACGTACATTTGTCAACAGTCAATATTATTTATACTTACAACTTTTAAGAGATATCCTCCATCCTCACCTTAAAATTAGTAATAAAGGAATTTATATGACATAAAACCTAAATGGTAAATAGGCAGAATTTATAACTTTTCAATAATTTATACAAAAAACTCAGGTGATTTGTTTTAATTTATTTAAAATCATGTTAAAATATGTCCGCACAAATATTTTAAGCAAATAAATTAGAATGCAAACAACTATGAAAGAAGTGAGGTTTAATGAAACCAAAGTATCAGGTAATCATTGATGATTTAAAAAATAAAATCCTTACAGGTGAATTTAGTGTAGGGGAACAAATTCCTACTGAAACAGTCATGCAAGAAATGTACAACGTTAGCCGACACACTGTACGAAAGTCCATTTTAGAATTATCAAACGAGGGATTCTTAAGAAGTGAAAAAGGATCTGGCACATATGTTAGTAACCAATATCAATCAAAATATGGTGGCAATTCCAAAAATAAAACGATCGGTGTAATCACGACCTACATTTCTGATTACATTTTCCCTTCTATTATCCGCGGAATTGAAAGAAGATTGAATGAAGATAATTATTCGTTACTATTAGCCAGTACAAATAATGATGTCGAACAAGAAAAAAAAGCCTTGGAAATGATGTTGTCATTTGGCGTGGATGGTTTGATTATTGAACCTACAAAAAGCAATCTTT
Organism: Peribacillus sp. NPDC060253; assembly: GCF_042727425.1. Taxonomy (NCBI): domain Bacteria; kingdom Bacillati; phylum Bacillota; class Bacilli; order Caryophanales; family Bacillaceae; genus Peribacillus; species Peribacillus sp. NPDC060253. Next base: position 27,453 of record NZ_JBHXAS010000045.1, on the reverse strand, counting down.
ACAATCCCAACATCGCTTACTACCTATTGTTTAAGGAACAAGAGGTTCCATTCATCATGATCAACGCTTATTATGAAGAATTAGAGGTTCCTTTCTTTTGCCTAGATGATGTGCAGTCAAGCTACCTCGCAACAAAAGAATTGATTTCGAAAGGACACACCCAAATTGGACTCATTTCGAAAATGGATGATTTACAAGGAAAGTATCGAATGAAGGGATATATAAAAGCACTGGGAGAAGCCAAATTACGCTTTCAACCAGAGCAATTGCTTTCGTATACTACAGAAACGAAGCTAGACCTATACACGAACTTGAAAGGGTTCCTAAATGAAAACAGAGACGTGTTGACTGCCATTGTTTGCTATAACGACGAGGTAGGGTTGGAAGTAGCAAATGTATGCAGACAACTTGATATTTCTATTCCCGAACAATTATCAATTATTGGCCAGGACAATTCTTATATTGCGAAAAATGCTAATATCAAACTAACGACATTGACACACCCACAAGAACAAATGGGACATGATGCAGCTGATTGGGTCATTAAGAAATTACAAGGAAAGAAGGATTTACCAAACGAAACCTATTATCAACCAGTGTTAATTGAAGGCGAAACTGTCAAAGAGTTAGAAATACAATAATCTTAGTGTGTGATGCCTGTAGGCTCCATTCCCACAATGGCTGCCTCCAGTTTATTAAATCTTTGAAGGCTTATCCATCCATTTTAATAAACCAGCAAATCCATCTTCATTATTTTCAAATGCAAGTGGGTCTACGACTACAATTCCACGGAAGTTCACTGCTCTAGCCACATGTAATTGTTGGGCAATATCCACTCTAACTACAAGGTGTTTATCGGAAATTCTCTCGATTAGTTGATTTTGTTTTTCTTGCATTTTAAACTTCATATTAGGGTTCCTCCTAAGGTTTTGAGTTAGAGTGGTGTCTTACTCATATCTTACTGAGGAGCCCTATTTTTTTCAAAGCTAAAAAATAACGAACTACAGGAATGGCTGCCTCAGCAACCTCCCTTTTTGAAGTATGCACCTATTAGTTCAGTAAGGGTGTAAGGGTTCTTGGAAGTATTTTAATAAAACAAGTATCATCTAAGGAAATTGGAACAAATATTATAACTGTTCCAAACCAAGTGAGGTGGCTAAACGAACAGAAGAAATTGCTTCTTCGCCAATTATGGCTAATGTAACCTACAACGAGAGAAGTATCTACATCGAGCACGTAGATGAACAAAATGGAACAGCTTCAATCCATTCCCTTGATGAACCAAATAAAAAACAGAGTGTTTCTGTAACCAGCTTAAAAGAACAGTAATTTGTCAATATTTCCTCAATACATTAATAAACTTCCACCTTGGGCTGGTGGTTTCATGTTAGATTAAGTTCATTGACCATCTTCTTTAACAATCTATCCCCTTGTTTAAGTCTACACTATATCTCTTTGCCACCTCTTTCCTGGTGGATTCCTGAAGCTCCCTAGATATAAATAAAGTACAAATATCAAATGATACATACATGCCAACTATAGAGAATTTTGATATGAAATTTGACTCGTCTGCTAGTGACCATATAAGAAGAATTTGGGCATTTACAATAGCTTTATTACAAACTTCAAATGCATATGCTGGGAACCATTCAGGAATGCTGATTTTTGATGAACCTGGGCAGCACAGTATTGTAGTAGTTTTAAGGGGGCTTATAGGCTAAACTATAATTTATCTTTATACTCCCTAACTTCTTATAAAAAGTTAGTCTTTTTGATTCCGATTTCTTGTATTTATTCTATTACTATAATCTCTTTTGATTTCCAGTGAGCATACGCTTCTTTATAATCTTCAGTTATCATGACTATCATGACCTTTGGTCGGCCAAAAACTGTGCCATTTTGCCCAGCGACATCAATTCCTTCTTGCTGCCGTTTTCGAATCCGGTCCCGATCTTCTTCAGCCATCCAGGAAAGAATCTGCAAAACTATATCCGCAATTAACGTCCCCAAACTATATTAAATTAAGTCGTATCCACCATTAATATCTAGTGAATATTCCTGAGGAATCTCGAAACTCTTCCTTGTTCCTCCAAGTATTGAATAACAGTGGCAATGCCCTGTAGATTCTAAAATGACATAGGCATCTGCCCTGCCACTTCTTCAATCTCTTTTAAAAAATCTAAAAAAATGATCTAATTCCGTCAATTGTTAACTAAAGCAGGATCAGTGCTTCTTTTCTATATGGGATGCCACCAGAAAAGCAGATTAACAACGTTAAGGATACTTCTGTGTTAAATCCCAATCTCACAGTATTATAAATAAGAAATTGGGATTTAATATTTAAAAACTACTCCCCTCTTGTTGAATAGGGTTATAATCTAGAAATCTAGTTATCTACTTCTGATGTTATGAAGTAACGCGATTCATGAATATACGGGTTTCATAGTTGGATTCAAGAAGATACATTTGTCACTTATCTTAAATCTTGTCTGTTTTGAAAACATTGGATAAATCGTACTTTGAATCTAATTCCAAACATCCCCAGAACAAAATATCATTTTTAAACGCTATTTGACTAATCAAAGATTGTAATTTCCCTATTATTAATATCTAACACTTCAATCTTCACAATACCACCAAGTTTATGTGACACTAAATCAGCCAATACTTTAAGCGCCATATGAAACTCATCACTTCTTGTTTCATCTATTAATTCAATACAGAGGAATGCATTTTTCGTATTTTCTGTTAGCATCGTCCTCAGAGTTTCACGCCAATTCCAGCATCTGCATATTGCACCGTCATCATCTTTATAAATAACTTCACCTTCATATGGTGAAGCATTTTCATCATTTCCCAACGGGATAAACGGTTCGTTACCATTTGCCTGCGTTAGCCGAATATCGCCTACAAAAGTGTCGATATCTTCTCCGCCACATGGAAGCCCATAACGCAATGAAATTGAATTATAGATGTCAACAAGCGGGTTTATTGTTCCGATATGATTGCCATTTTTCACTCTTTTTAATAAAGCTTCAATGGAGCACCTTGCCCCTTTCTTTGTCTTGAATTTCTGAAAAGCTTCTCGCCAAACAAATATGACTGGATTACTACTGAATTCTTCCATTTTGAGAAATTTATGTGCTTCTTTCTCTGCCTCCCTCAGCAGCTTTTCGTAGAATTCAACGTCCTTTATTGAATTATCAATCCCCTGGCAAATAACGGTGCCTATTTTTGCATGAGGGAATAACGACCAAAAATCATCTTCAATGATAAATCTAGGCATAAAATATCTCTCCATTCATTTTACTTATTGTCTTAGTAGAATCGCTATTTGTTGTGTAACAATACGATAAATTTCATCGTAACATTCTTATGTTTTGGAGGGGCTCGCAAAGACGGAGAATACCCCTAGAACAATATATAAATAACCAGTTACCCGATTCTGTAACTTTGAATTCTTTTTACTACCCAGAATCCGCTTTCTAATACTTGCTGCAAGAACTGCATACAGACCATCACTAATAAAAGCTAGGATAATAAATATAGTTCCTAAAAGTAAAAATTGTATTGTGACTGATCCGGCAGAAGGTGATATGAATTGCGGAAAGAAAGCTAAAAAAAAGAGTGCTGTCTTAGGATTCATTACTTCTACGAGCGCTGATTCGTAAAATATCTTTACTAACTTTTTACGAGGGGCTTTTGGAGTTTCTAAAGTCGCTCTATCAGATGTAGCAAATAAAGTCTTACACCCCAGATAGATAAGATAAGCAGCACCCAAGTATTTAACGATATTAAAGGCTGTTGCTGATGTCATAAGGATCGCAGAAACTCCAATGGCTCCAGCTAAAACGTGAACAGAACCACCAAGGGATACACCAAGAACTGATACTAGGCCCGCTTTCTTCCCTTGATCTATACTTCTTGCCATAATATACAACACAGCTGGTCCAGGTATTATTAACAATGTAGCTGCAGTAATTACAAATAGCCAAATATTTGAAAACTCCATTAAAAGCAACTCCTTGTTGTATTTTTGCACATGATTTGATTGGGCTCCTCCTTGAATGGTGAAAGCAAGGTTACACTTTTTTAAGGTTCGCTTTCATCAAGGAGGCGATTTGTTACTCATTTAGAAAAGGATTCTGTTCCAACTGTTTTTTTAATGAGCTCTTGACTGTGTAAGGAATGGTTTTGACTTACCTTTACTTTCCCTTAAAAAGTGATAAACACCATTTTTGCTTTTAGGGGTGCCACCCAAAACGTAATAATGAGGCCAATCATTTAATTAACCCTTTCCGTTGCTCACGCATCCATTGAGCAACCTGAAATTCCCTAGGTTCATTTGATTTTTCAAGCTCTGTAATAATCGCTTTGTAATCGGTGTTATTACGATTCTGACTCATTTTGGCTGCAGCTTGAATAGATGTGATTTCAATTTCAAAACCCACTATTCCTTTCATTTCACTCTTAAGCAACTCTGGATCAAACGTTTCCCAGGTTCGACCATTTTCTCGGTGAGACTCATAGTGTTTAAGCATAGTATCCAAAGAGGATTTCAGCTCGTCTTCAGTGATTACACGTACTGATCCATACGCATGTACGGCTAGATAGTCCCATGTAGGAACCTCTTCGCACTGATACCAACTTGATGAAATGTAAGCGTGCGGCCCTTGAAAAATGAGTAACACATCGCTATTATTGTCTAAAGTTTTTTTCTGCATGTTTCCGTATGCAATGTGCCCAGTCGCATAGATTTTCCCTTCATCTTCCCGAATTTCCAAAGGAATATGCGTAGCCAAGGGACGATGTTCATCAACAGTAATCATTAAGGCAAATGGGTTAGACTTCATCATTTGAACTGCTTCTTCATTTTTCATACGATATTGCTTAGGTATGTACACAATAATCATCCTTTCAACTTGTATTTGAGTTTTTAAAAATATAAGCATTAAAAATAAATATCCGATAGAAAAATAATATTATACAAATTGACATGAAAAAAGGTACAATAATAAAAAAATATACATGTCAGAGGGAATGCAAATGAATAATACCATTTTTACTTTTAATGATAACTCCCCAAAATACAAACAAATCTACGAGAAATTTAAATATATATTGAACAAGGAGACATTTTGGCGAATGAGCAATTACCCTCCATTCGTCAACTTGCAGATTCCTTACATGTAAGCCGTAATACAACTTTACTGGCATATGAACAACTTGTTGCTGAAGGGTATATTCGTGGAGAGGGCAGAAAAGGTTATTTTGCAAATGAGTTAGAACCGCTAATATTTCAGGAGCCATTAACCTCTTATAATAAAAAGCAGACTGAGTCCAAGAAACCTCCGGTAGTTAATTTCAGGGCAGATGCCGTTGATCAAGCACATTTCCCACTAAAAATTTGGAGGAGAATTGCTAATCAAGTATTAACATTACAGGATAGCTTTCGATACGGAGAACCATTTGGGGAAGAATGCCTGCGCGAACAAATCTCCACATATTTATTTCAATCACGCGGAGTGAAAACAAATGCAAATGCAATTATTATCGGAAGCAGTACCCAACAAATGCTTGTATACCTTGGACATATACTGAAGGATGAATTCCAGAGTATTATAGTTGAAGACCCTGGTTACGACGGTGCTAGGGAAGCCTTTCAATTCCATCGTTTTATGTTTGAAACTTTGCCTGTTTATGAAACAGGTGCTGAGCTTGCACAATTAGAACAAATGAAATCACGATTAATCTATGTAACCCCTTCCCATCAAAGTCCAATTGGAGTAAGCATGTCTATTCAACAACGGCAAATGCTTATTCATTGGGTTAACAAGATGCGTGGATATATTATAGAAGACGATTATGATAGTGAATTTCGCTATACACAAAAACCATTTCCTGCTCTTGCCTCCATTGATTCAGCAAGAGTCATTTATTTAGGGAATTTCTCGAAGTCCTTTCTTCCAGGAATTCGTTTAAGTTATATGGTCTTGCCACAGCCATTATTAAATCGTTTTAAAAATCAGTTTCTTCATTTTGAAGCTACTACCTCCCTTCTTAGCCAGCTTACAATGGCCAAACTAATGGAAGAGGGAGAATGGAGTCGACATATAAAACGAATGCGCCTTGTTTATAAAAGAAAAATGCAGCACTTAGTATCCGCATTACAAGAGCAATTCGCTCAAAATATATCCATTATTGGTGAACAATCTGGTCTGTACGTATTAGTCAAAGTACATCTGAAGCATTCAGAAGAATGGTTAATTCAACAAGCTTCCTTTCATGGTGTTACGGTGTATCCTACGTCCCTCTACTTCATTAAAAATAACACCGACGGACCAATGGTTAAACTAGGTTTCAGTAATCTTTCTTCAAATGAAATTGATGTGGGTGTGAAACTCTTAAAGAAGGCATGGTTAAAAGAATAACTCCACAATTTTTTGAACAAACGGATTGTAGGTGTTTTATCCTGTTTTATTTGAGTTGTTTGGTGTTGCAAAAATATTCTTCATAGGGACCTTAAAAATCTCTAGCCTTATTAGTTATTGGATTTGGAGCAAGATTTACATTTTTATCATGGAAACACTTCTACGGGGACAGCTTATGGAATATGGACGGGAATTGGTGCGTCAGGTGGAGCAATATTTGGAATGATTTTATACGGAGATTCTAAAGATTGGAAGAGCTAGTTTTTATTAGGATGGCATTAAGTGCAACTGGAGGTCTAAAACTTGTTTCTTAATAAATAAATTGAAGGATAATTTAAAGCCTAATTTCCATCTAAAATTAGGCTTAATTATTTAACAAATCTACCACATTAGTTGAACAAGACAAAGTCGAATAACTTTTATTTTTGTAAATTTTTCTTCATAAGAGATGCTACTTGTATATTATCTTGTTGAGAAGTGTTTTCTAGATGCTTAATAATTAATTCTTGACGTTCCACAGGGTGATTTTGACTTAATTTAGATTTCGCTTCAATTTTTGTGATTTTTATTTTAAATGCTACAATCCCTTTACTCATTCCTTCGATAAATCTGGAATCTACATCCTTTAAATTGTATGGGCTATCTGGACTTTCATATTTGTTTACCAGATCATTTAGAGAATCGAATATGACTTTTTGATCTTCGACAATCTCCATCTTTCCATATACATGGATAGACACATAATTCCAAGTAGGAACTGCCTTCGTTGTTTCATACCAAGACGGAGATATATAACAGTGAGGACCTTGGAAAACCGCAAGAACTTGTTGGTATTCTATTTCCTTCCATTGTTCGTTTGGGCGGGCAAAATGACCATATAAAGCACTTTCACCTTTATTTAATTTGAGTGGAAGATGGGTAGCGTATGGTTCTCCATTGTGTTGAGAAAATAAAGTGGCAAAGCTGTACTTTTCGATAAAATCATAAATTTTTTCTTCATCCTTGAGTTGAAAATGGTTAGGTATATACATGATTTAGCTCCTCCTTGATAAAGCCTTTGTAATTTGCGGCTATCTCAAATTTTAAGTATTTTATGAAATATTTTATAATGTAAACTGACATCTAAAAAGGAACAATTATTAATAATTTAACATGTCAACGGAGATTACAATTTTTCAAACAACAGATATATTTGAAGTTGCAAAGCAAGAGAACACTCCTAAGACATCTGCCGATCTTGATCGTATTCTTTGTTCCGAAAATACTAAAGCTCTACTTACACTTATAAATCAAGTGGTGAAGTAAACTTGAATATAAATTCCATCCTATGGATGGGGACAATTATGAGTTTATAATTCGTTTGCCTTTTAATGGAACAAAATATGAAACTGGAAGTATAATGATATTAGCAGTACTAACAACTTCAACAACAAAATAAGCTATTACTATATTCTAATACCAAGTTGATCCACTCTTCACTGTTAAGTAATCACATACACAACAAGTTTTACAAGCAAAGTAACTTAAAAACAAGTCTGATGACATCAGACTTGTTTTTTATTAGGTATAATAAAAAAATATTTCGAAAGGAATGAAGCCGAAGGTTGATGACCACCAGCTTACCTCTCTACTTCATGAAAGAACTCTAATAAACTATCTAAACCTTCAGAGTGTTTGATACTAAAGCTCTTACGATATGGTTTTCCTTTATCTAAATATGCTTGGACCTGACTTTCCCGTTTTAAAAATCCAGACCAATGAATAAATTCATACTCTATCTCCGCCTAAAATATTAAAATAGCCGGTATCCCCTAATGGCTCCTTGTAATGTCATAGGTCCGCTTGTTAAACGGGATCGTTGTCCCAACTAGGCCTGAAACATGTTTATACAAGTAGGGGATGAACAGTTTAGCTGACGGATTAAGTCCGGCGGGTAGAACGTTCTACCCCGAATACAGTTATAATATGACCCTATAGAAAAAAGTCAACCAGAATATCCGGCAAATCTTATGACGAACTCGTGCAATAGCTTCAAGAACCGAGCTGTCTTTTAAGGCTGTCACTTTAGGAGTTATTTTGCACTTATTTTTGCTTTCAAATCAAAAATAAGTGTGTTCAGAAAAATTAGAAACTTATTTATGAACCAAAATAACAGATTGCTAATGGTGTTTTTTTTATCCAGCAATCAGGTCAAAATGTGGAATAATTCCATCAAATAAAGTAACTTAATAACTAGATTATTTTATTGGAAGCATACAGATAGCAAATAATTATTTTCATTAGAAAGGATTGAAATAGTATCGAACTAAGACATTTAGAATATTTTTTAATGGTCAGTAAAGAACTACACTTTACAAAAGCAGCTGAAAAATTAGGTATTTCGCAACCAACTTTAAGCCATCAAATTAAAATGCTAGAACAAGATGTAGGCTATGCACTTTTTAACCGTATTGGTAAGAAGATAGAGCTTACTAAGGTGGGAGCAATTGTACAACAAGAAGCATTGAATATTCAAAATTCCTTACAAAGTATATCTTCTCAAATTAAAGCCCTTACAAAAGTAGAAATCGGGGAATTGAAAATTGCTGTGTTACCAGGAGAAATAACTGATTTGGTAGCTACTTGTGCATTAAATTTAACCAATTATATCCGAACATAAAAGTGTTTGTTCAAAGTACGGATCAAGTGGAAAAGGCTGTTTTAGAGAATCAAGCTGATTTTGGTATTGGTTTTGAATTCAATCGCAATGATATGTTGCTGGTAACGAAGTTGTATAATGAAGAATTTTACCTGATTAGTAATCAAAGTAATGAAGATCAGAAGGTTTCATTTTCCGATGTTTTAGACAGTACTCTTATTTTATTTCCAAATATCCATCAATGCAGAAAAATACTTGATAAAACGAGTATTGAGGTTGGCAGGCAGTTAGAACCTATTGTCGAAACGTCTAGCATTGAATCTATCTTGAAGCTCGTTCGAAATGGGGTTGGCCGCAGTTTTGTTTCGCGTACATTATATGAATTTTATGATACTGAGGATTTATTTTTCCAACGTATTGAAAAACCATCTTTGACTAGAGCTGTTTATCTCGTGATGAAAAAGAATTGTTTTATCAATTATGCAGCACGTAAGTATATTAAGTTATTATTATGTGAAATCGAAAGGCTACGTTTTCATACAGAAAAAGATGAAATAACTTCTTTGAAACGTTCTATATTATAGTTTTTATCTATTATTATCATAGAAATGAAGGAATAGATAAATGATAAATTCCTCTTTACAATGAATACAAGTTCATGAGGACGAGAACTATCAAATTGTAAAGGGGATTTCCAATTATGTCTCAAGAAGTAGCAGGTATTAAAATTCCAGATTCCCGATTGGCTAAAGAAGCAGCAGATATTTTACGCGAGCATGGGGACGACTTGTTGTGGAATCATTCAAATCGTGTGTTTTTATTTGGTGCAGTCAACGGAAAAAAAACGAAGCATAATTATGATTTAGAGTTGCTATATGTTAGTGCATTATTCCATGATTTAGGCTTAACAAAAAAATTCAGTAGTCCAGATTTACGATTTGAAGTAGATGGAGCAAATGCAGCGAGAAGTTTTTTACAGCAGTATCAAATTCCAGATGAGTCGATTCGTCTTGTATGGGATGCTATTGCGTTACATACGACACCTGGCGTTGCAGAACATAAAGAGTCTGAAGTGGCACTACTCTTTTCAGGTGTTGGTTTAGATGTGATGGGAGATGGTTTTGAACAATTCCCTGACGACTTGCGTGAAGAAATTATAAAAGCCTTCCCACGTAACAATTTCAAGAAGGACATTATTCCAGCGTTTTATGAGGGCTTTAAGCATAAGCCAGAAACTACTTTTGGCAATATGAAGGAAGATATTATTGAATATTTTAGACCGGAATATAAAAATAAAAATTTCTGTGATTGTATTTTGCATTCACCATGGACAGAATAGGGAAATTGGACCTTCATTCTAAGAAAATAGTTGGGTGTTCATTTTCTCGATCAATGACGACAGAACTGGTTATACAAGCTTTCAATAACGCTCACTTTTCCCAAAAGCCCTCGGAGGGCTTAGTTCTTAATACGGATTTTTCTCACAATATACAAGTAGTGAGTTTACTCAACATATCCAAAATCATCAGATTAAGCGATCCTTTAGTCAGAAAGGTTGCCCGTACGATAATGCCTGTATTGAATCCTTTCATGCCCTATTAAAAAAGGAAGAAGTCAACCACGTACAATATCTAGACTATCAAACAGCTAAATTAGCGATGTTCCAATTTATTGAAGGTTGGTATAACCGAAAAAGAATCCACAGCAACTTGGGCTATCAAACCCCACAAGCCATTGAAGATTTAATTAGGAATACAGCTTAAGATTTAACTTTTTTGTATCCAAAATATTGACTCAAATCCAAGGATTGGGCTTACTGTTTTAGATACATATTCGTATAGTTTAATAATAGTTAACTTTCTCCAAACTTACCCACCAGAGGACTTAGCTGATTTGGAGTTGTAGCTAGTATTGATCCGTCATCCTCAATGAGTATGGGAATCGACTTTGAAGATGGGAAAGGACCCATTGTATACGGCAGTAGGATTTCTGTTTCGCTACAATACCAAACGGCAACACCTATGAATATTCAATCGAGTTCACAGAATAAATGTCCATGCACTTCAACAAGAAGAAGCAACAGATTGTATATCTGTTGCTTCTTCTTGTATGATTTGGCCCTATTGCTCTTAATGGCTATTTCTTCAATATTATTTATGTTATTTACATTCTTTTTTGTCTTTTGCAGTACTTCTTATTCTAATGCAACAGCTTTAATTTCATGTGATGAACAGTATTATTAACATCTTCTCTGCTACTCTTCCTTGCCTGCTGCCAAATTCTTATTTGCTTCAACATTCTCTTGATTGATGGCGGACAATGGTATATTTCGCTTTCCTGAGAAATTCTCAAGCAAGTCTTTAACATCAATGCCCGAAGAAGCCTTTAATGATTCCTGCAGTGTCGCCATTAAATTCGTTGCATACCCGGTCACTTTATTAGCCCCGCCATTCGCACCGCTTCCACCCGTGTCCACAACAGTAATTTTGTCAATATTACTAAGAGGGCTTGCCACTTGTTTAGCATACTCCGGCAGCATTTTCAAAATCATATCCATAACGGCCGCTTGGCCGAACTGTTCAAAAGCTTCAGCAATCTTCTGCTTGGCTTCAGCCTCGGCTACCCCTTTTAACCGGATGATTTCGGCTTCAGTGGTACCTTGTGCCCTTTGTGCGTCCGCTTTAGCAAGACCATCCATTCGAACACGTTCCGCTTCTGCTTTCGCCATGGCTTCAATTTTATACTTATCGGCATCCGCTTCTGTAATTTGTTTCATCTTGTTAGCGGAAGCAGCCTGCTCTACCGCATAACGGTCGGCATCCGCCTTTTTCTTCACTTCTGAATCATATTGCTTTTCACGGCGGAGGATTTCTTTTTCCTCTAACTCGATCTGCTTCTGTCGTTCGATGATCCTGATTTGCATTTCCTGTTCCGTTACATCCTGCTTGGATCTGGCCGTTTCAAGATCATATGCTTGGTCAGCACGTGCTTTGGCAATATCTTGCTCACGTCTGAACTCAGCTACCTTCAGCTTGTTTATTTTTTCAGCTTCGGCAATTTCTGTTGCCCTCTCAAGTTCGGCTTGCTGTGCTTCCTTCGACGCTTCGGCACGCTTGATTCGCGTTTCTTTCTCTGCTTCTGCGGTAGCTATATCGGCATCTCTCTTGACTTGTGCAATTCTTGGCTTACCAAGGGATTCAAGATATCCATTTTTGTCACGAACATCTTTTATTGTGAATGATACGATGATGAGCCCCATTTTAGCTAAATCCTGGGAGGCTACCCTCTGTACTTCCTGGGAAAACTTTTCGCGATTTTTATAAATTTCCTCTACTGTCATCGAACCAAGTATGGAGCGAAGATGTCCTTCTAATACTTCACGGGCTTCCTGTTCTCGGTCATCTTTCGATTTGCCAAGAAATTGCTCAGCCGCTGTGGCAATATCCGTGATCGAGCTGCCAATCTTGATAATTGACACGCCATCAGCCATGACTGGAACACCCTGTTCTGTGTATACTTCGGGAGTTGAGACCTCAAGTTTGCTTGACAACAAGCTCAACGGTTCTGCTTGCTGGAACACCGGCAGAACGAAAGCCCCTCCACCTCGAACGATCTTGATTTTATTTCCTGATTCGTCGATGTGAACATTTTTGCTTCCTAAGTAGCTTCCGGTCACAATCAATGCTTCATCAGGACCGGCCGTTCGATATTTTGTAATAAAGACAGCAATAAGTGCGATAAGTAAAAATGCAACAATGGCGACGACAACCCAAATCAAATTAAACATAAACTACCTCCTACCCTTTTTTTAATCCTGATGGGGCAATACATAGACAACCCCATTTTTAACTTCGATGATCAAGACTTTTGTATCCGAAACAATTCCTTCATTTTTATAACTGGCCGCAGTTTTCGCGATGCTTCCACTGAGACTTTCAATCAGGACTTCCCCAAATCCGTCAACAGGGATTGATGTCAGGACCCTGCCAACCCTCCCTCTCAGGTCATTTTCATGAAATGTTAGACTCTCTTCCGCTGATGAGATGGGAATCAAAACAAATACATTCAATAAGGTGACGATGGAAAATGAAAAAAGCAGTGAAATGCCAGCACTCCATCCACTATTCAGTCCTGTAAGTGATTCAAGCAAAAAACCACTGGCAAAAAATACGGTCAAAAAACTAAAAATGAGCGTTGGATTAAATATATCCGGTAATTCCAGGCCAGAAAATATATCATTAAACAAGATAAATAAGAAAGTTAGCCCTCCGAATATGATTAATCCATATAAATAGACTGTTTCAAATGGAACTCCAAATAAATCCATCTCTTTCATCCTTTAAATTTGATTTTTCTAAGTCGCATCCTTTTTACGACCTAGGCTAAGCGTCTTATCTTCCTAATGAAAAAACTATGTTCATAATCCCCTCCAATTTCTTTGCTTACCATTCATACGAATAACAGCTTCAAAAAGTTTCATATTTTTCCAAGTTTGAAGATACCCTCCATTTTTTCGTTTTTTATATTACTCGACCATTTTACAAACAGCTTGATAAAATTCAATAAAATTCATAATATTATTGACAGTGTTTGCTTAACAGATTAAAATTTATTATATGTTAACTCGTTTGATAATAGGTTTACAATAGGAGGAAGCACGATGAAGGAAAGGCATGAGAAGTTAAGAATGATGATGGTTACAGCCTTATTTGCAGCACTTATTGGAATACTTGCCCAAATTACAATTCCACTGCCCTTGGTACCGATTACAGGACAGACTCTGGCTGTAGGACTGGCTGCCACGATACTAGGTTCACGTTATGGAACTTCATCCGTTTTATTATACTTGTTCATAGGAGCTGCAGGAGTACCAGTGTTCGCTGAAATGTCTGGAGGACTAGCCAAAATATTCGGTCCAACCGGTGGTTATTTATTATCCTATATCCCGACAGTATATATAACCGGCTTGATATTGGAAAAAACTCGTTTTTCAGTTGCTATGGCTTTTGTCGCAAATATAATCGGGATGATCCTCACCTTGATCATCGGTACGGTTTGGTTAAAATATATGAGCTCATTATCATGGACAGTAGCGTTTGCCAGTGGTTTTGCTCCATTTATAATTGTAGGCATTCTGAAGGCCTTCCTTGCATCATGGCTTGGTATTACAATCCGGTCAAGGTTAGCGTCGGCTAACATGTTGCCAAAGAAAAATCCAACAATTTCCCAATGAGGATCATTGGGTGAATGAAAGAGAGGGTACCGCTTTGCGGTACCCTCTCTCATCTTGTTACTATTTACTGAAATCATAATTTTAAAAAAGACCACTTTTACAAAAAAAGACTCTTATAAAAAGAATCTTTTTTTACAAGTGTTTATTGCGGTCCTATCCCCATAAGTCCGAATATGAATAGCAATTGTATGTGAACCCCTTTGCTAACCGTACTTATTTTACTATAGGAACAGCTTTTTGACAACTATTGCGGATACACGTTACCATTTTTTTGACTTTAAGAAGAGGATAGTAACGGTTTTAGTTATTTATTATTCACTTTATATTCTTTCTTCGTATTATCATCGAAAACGACCTCTAAGTCGAATTCTTCATAGTCATCCTTCAAACCAAAAGCTTTTGTCACTTCTTGAATGACTTCTTCCTCTGTTGAATCCTTGGTGAATGTCAATTTTTCTAAAATCGGTGTCAATTCTTCCATTGCTTCATCACCTTGAACTTCATGTTTGTTTAGTTTGTCATCGATTGAAGCTTCTGTTTGAGCTCCCATTGTATCATATTCAGCTTCGTATTCGTTATCATTGCCCGCATAATCCACTTCTAATTGAAAATCCTTGTAAGTGAAAGGCAGTTTATCATTATTATCCGTCCCTGTTCCAGGATTTGTTTCTGCTTGATTTTCATTTTCCTGAACCGGGGGGTTTTTCACTTCATCGTTTTCTTCCCCGCATCCAGCCAAAACAAGCATAGCGGCAAACGGGACTGATATTATTTTGATGGTTTTTCTCATTAGCACTTCCTCCTTAGTCTATATACCTTATCTATTTCCTAATAGGGTTTATTTAAAACCTCAAAAATCCCTCAGATATAAAATCGACCAAGTTAGATAACTTTCAGGATTGATCATAGTGGAATGATATAAAGCAATACAGCAAAAAAGTGTGTTACAGACCCCCCAAGCACGAATACATGCCAAACTGCGTGATGGAACGGAAAACCGCGCCAAACATAAAAGATAGCCCCAAACGTATAAAGCAATCCCCCTGCAATCAGTAACTGTATACCAGCTGAAGGCATCGTGGCTGTAAGCGGTCCCCATACGATAACGATCATCCACCCCATCGCAATATAGAGAATGGTTGAAAGGAATAGGAATTTTTTCACATAGAAAGCTTTGAAGACGACGCCAATGATTGCGACTGCCCAAATGATTCCAAGCAATGTCCAGCCTAGTGACCCTTGTATCACTAGCAGCATGATCGGTGTGTATGTTCCTGCGATGAAAATATATATGGCTGAATGATCAAAGAATTCAAATATATCCTTCGTTTTTCCTTGTGGAAAACTATGAACTAAAGTAGATGAGACATATAAAATAAGCATCGAAACGCCATAAATGACTGAAATGACTACATGCCACGGCGAGCCTTTCTGGACTGAGAAAATGATTAAAAATACAAGAGCCGCAATACTCAGCAAAGCACCGACTCCGTGAGTTATCGCATTGACCACTTCTTCTTTTTTTGTATAAACATGCGTATTAGCCATATTACAGCTCCTTAATCAACGAATAAAAATCTATTACTATACATCTCAATTATACATTAGTTCTTCAAAGCAATATAGAAAAGTAAAAATTAACTTGAAAACCACTGACTAGTTAGATTATCATCTAATTAGACATTGATCTAACTAGGGGGGATGAACGTGCAATTAGAAAAATTGGTCGCTTTCCATAAAACGATAGGTGATGTGACTAGGATAAGGATTCTATCCATTCTTGCAAATGGTCCCAAACACGGCCAGGCACTTGCCGGAATATTAAAGTTAACAGCTCCAACCATATCGCACCATATAACGAAATTGAAAGACGCTAATTTGGTGACGGATCGGAAGGAAAAAAATACGGTATATTATTTTTTGAATGAAGATGTCCTGGAGCATTATTCTGCAGCATTACCTAAAATGGTTTCAAATAAGGGGGATACTAATAAAGTGGATAATCAAAAGCTGATTGTAGAGCATAAAAAAATCCTTGATAATTTCTTTACAGCAGATGGTCGATTAAAAACCATCCCAGCCCAAAGAAAAAAGAAAATGATCGTTCTATATCATATAGCCAGCTCATTGGAAAACGGGCGTAAGTATTCAGAAAAAGAATTGAATGAATTCATCCAGACCTTCCATGATGATTATGCAACAATAAGACGTGAACTCATTATCGGTAGCATCATGTACCGCGAAAACAGCATATATGAATTGAATCCCCGAGAAATGTGGGCTGATATCATTTAAAAAATCTTTTTATAGGTAAAAAACCGGCCCTCCCTTAACACGGGTGTGCCGGTTCTTCATTTAAGTTGATATAGCAAAATGGTGGCCGCCGATAATTTTGATTACCTCCAAATGTTTCATCCATTCACTGTCCGAAATACTCGGGTTCCAGAAATACAATGCATCATTTGTGTAACCATGAATTGCTATCGCTTCATTGACAGCCTTCTTGGCATCAGCTCCGGCAGGTTTGTTTATGCTGCCATCACCAACAGGCGAGAATTGATTTTTTTGATAGATCACTTCCCGGACCGTATCAGGAAATTCTTTGCTATCAAGGCGATTCAATACTACTCCTGCTACCTCTACCTTTCCTCTGTAAGGCTCCCCTTTTGCTTCTGCGTGCACAAGTCTTGCCAATAATTCTTTATCTTTTTCATTCATTACATGTGGAATAATCAATGTTTTACCAGGCTCGGCAACATTATTGACATTATGATTGACTTCTTTTAACTTCCCGATTGGTACTCCATACTGCTTCGCAATATCCCATATCGATTCACCTTGTTTGATGACATGTTCGGTTGCCCCATCAGAAGCTTTACTGGTCGTTCCTTTAGGAAAAACTATCCCAAGTACGATGACGCTAAGAGTTATTATCACGGGTATTAATATTGATAATTTCATCCTGTAACCTCCTCGTTAAGCATCTACCTAGGATAACAGACCCTTTTCGATAAAACAGTGCTAAATTTTTTCCAAGGAAAACAAGGAAAATAATTACATATATCAGTTAACTTCGATATTTTAAAGATTCCCATTCTTCACGCAGTATTCCCATTCTGATTGAATCATAATAAAATCCATTAAAATAACGGCATTTTCTCATTCTTCCCTCTACCTGCATTCCTACTTTTTCTCCAACAGCCATCATACGCTCATTACCTGACCAAGTCGTCAGTCCTACTCGTTCAATAAGCATATTTTCAAACAAATAGCCTATAAACATCTTTAATGCCTCGGTTCCATAACCGCCATTCCAATACTTAGGATTAAAAATCGTTATGCCGATTTCAAGCCAACGTGATGGTTCATGTTCCCAATAATGTACAACCGAACCGATTATTTGATTATTTTTCTCCATCAAAAGCTCGGAATAAGCCCCCATCTTCTCATCATAGGCTCTATGCTTCATTTCTTTATCTGTATACGTATTGAAATCAATGAGTTCAAGAGGGTAATAAGGGGCATCCCACTTTTTCCATTCTGGATTGACTTCTCCATATTTCAGACTCCACAAACGTTTTAAATCGGCTTGTTTAACGTTCCTCAATATCACTCTGCTTCCTTCAATCCAAACATCATCCAATCCGTTTCCTCCCACTTCATCCTTGGTGAACCTGCGATTTTACCGGTCGACACCTAATTTTATAAAATATTGTCTCTCTCTAGGGCCATCGAATTCACAAAAATACACCCCTTGCCATGTACCAAGGATTAAACTCCCTTTATGAATGATCACCTGTTGTGAAGAACCAACCGTACTTGATTTCAAGTGGGCTGCTGTATTTCCTTCCATATGTAAATCCAAAGTATGATTCCATGGGTATTGCTCATCCAATCTTCTAAGCATATCCTTTTTGACATCTGGATCTGCATTTTCATTAATTGTGATCCCAGCAGTTGTATGTGGGCAATAAATAAGAGCTATCCCCTCTTGAATCCCGCTTTCCGAGATGAATGCCTGTACTTCTGTCGTAACATCAATCATATCATCCCTTTTAGTCGTTTTTAAGATATTTTTCTTCAACATGTTCGTTCACTCCTTTTGTTCGTTTTTATATTCCTTTACCCATAAACATAAAAATTCACGCTTTAATAAGACAGTCGATATTAAGATTAGCAAAACTTATCGACTGTAATCAAAAGATTTAGCCACCCTTATTATTTTTTTTGTTTTAATATTGGATTTATAAGCAATGAGGGGGTATTTTAAATCACAATTCCAATTAGCCTCTCCTACATAAAGTCGACCGATTGAGGAAGTTTTTCTCGGAGATTCTATTGTTAGAGGGGATACCTGCAGCCTTAAAAAGGTATGGGGGAGTATGGTTTGAATCCGGATTGATCAATTGAGGACTGCGCGAAAAATCCAATCCAAACCACATTTAATAAATAATCATATATCTTTTATTACATTAGTTCTCACCCAATTCTAACTCCTTTATGGTCGTGCCATCCGTGGTTAATCGGAACAGACCGAACATAACTGGATTAGCTTGCACGAATCCTTCACGCATTAAATCTTTAAGCGACTGATTTACACAGGATAGATTTCCCCATTCTTTCGGAAGACGGCCAGCAATTTGCATCGGTGTCTGCCATTCAGTGGTTAATGATAGCAACAAGCTTCGTTGTTTTTGGGTCAAGTCCATACTTTCTTCCTCCCTGTTTTTAGGTCATCATTACAATATTGTACGTTCTTAATGACTGATAAGTTTCGTTAATCGGTAACAAACATCTATCTACAATGATTTTTCTTATAGATACATTATCACTTCAATATTGTGAAAACCCAATTAGACAAAGCTCGATGAAGAAAACAAGGAGATTAAAGAAAGTTCAAGTGATTCTTAAGAGTGGCTACTATGTGCAACAGAGCAAAACCGTTTGACTATTCGTTTTATGCGGCAGCAGACAATACGCATGATAGTCATATCTTAGAGCCTCTATCTATAACTGCTTCCATCCAATAAAAAAATCAAAAAGGTTTCGGAATGAGGCCATTCCGAAACCTTTTTGTCTACAAACTGAATGCGGATCCAATGTACTTGGACCCGCTTTCTTTCAGTGTTTTTTATATCCGTTTCTTTTTCCAGAACCCCAATAGTAAGGCGGTGATGAGGGATCCTATTAAAATGGCCAGTAAATAGAGAAATGGGTGATTGACAAGTGGGATGACAAATATTCCACCATGTGGTGCAGGGAGAGTCACGTTAAAAGCCATTGATAGTGCTCCCGCTGTCGCTGCACCGATAACACTGCTAATGATAACACGCAATGGATCCGCTGCCGCAAAAGGAATGGCTCCTTCTGTAATGAACGAAGCACCCATGAAGTAATTAGTGAACCCTGATTTTCTTTCCATTTCAGTGAATTTGCTTTTAAAGAATGTAGTGGCAAAGGCAATCCCTAGAGGAGGAACCATTCCACCAGCCATTACAGCAGCATGCGGTCCAAAACTTTGAGCTTCAATGGCCGCTAGCCCAAAAGTGAAGGCAGCCTTGTTTAGGGGACCACCCATATCTACAGCCATCATCCCCCCAAGAATCAATCCAAGGAATATTGCGTTCGTACCAGATAAACCTTGCAGCCAATTGGTCAAGCCCATGTTAATTGCGGTTACTGGTTCATTTATGAGAAATAGCATGATCAAACCTGTAATTAACATGCCGAAGACTGGATAAAGTAAAACTGGTTTAATGCCTTCGAGCGTATGTGGTAACTTGGAGAACACTTTCTTTAAAAGTAAGACGACATATCCTGCAAGGAAACCGGCTATTAGTCCGCCAAGAAAACCGGCGTTCGCTTGTGCTGCTAATAATCCCCCAACCATACCAGGAGCAAAACCTGGTCGATCGGCTATACTCGAAGCAATGAATCCGGCAAGGACAGGAACAAGTAAGAAGAAAGCACCATTCGTTCCACCCCCAATATCACTTAATGCTTTGGCAATGGGATTATATTCCGGATTAGCGGGATCGGCTGCCTCGATTCCAAAAAAGAAAGAAAGCGCAACCAAGATACCGCCTCCGACAACAAATGGAAGCATATTACTTACACCATTCATCAAGTGCTTGTATATCCCAAGCCCTCCTTTTGAAGAATCACCTTCATCACTTTTATCATTTCTATTTCCATTTCCATTGAAAACAGGGGCATCTTGATTCAAGGCTCTTGTTAATAGCTCCTCGGTCTTCCGAATCCCATGAGCAACCGGAACAATGATGACATGTTTTCCATTAAAACGATCCATTTCCACCTGCTTATCCGCTGCAACGATAATTGCATCCGCCTCTTCAATTTCGGCAGATGTTAAACCATTCTTGATTCCTGTTGAACCATTTGTTTCTACTTTGAAATCAATTCCCATTTCCTTCGCTTTCGCCTTTAACGCATCAGCTGCCATATAAGTATGGGCAATTCCTGTTGGACAGGCTGTAACGGCAAGGATTTTTCCTTTTTTATAACTGCCATCACCGTTATTTGATTGCTTCTCTTCTCTTTCTTCTTCATCCGCTTCCATTTCTTTTTGATTGATGATCTCTAACACTTCTTCACCAGAGGAAGCCGAAATCAATTTGGCTCTGAATTTATCATCCATCAGTAGTGATGAAAGTCGGGAAAGGGTTTCCAAGTGATCCGCATTCGCACCTTCACTTGCTGCAATCATAAAGAACAGATGGGCTGGCTGGCCGTCCAGCGATTCATAATCCACTCCATTAACTGATTTGCCGAAACAGATGGCAGGAATCCTTACAGCACTTGTTTTAGCGTGTGGAATGGCTATCCCTTCACCAATCCCTGTTGTGCTTTGTTCTTCACGTTTTAAGATAGCGGCTTTGAAAGCCTCCCTATCGTTTAATCTGTCAGCCTTGGCTAACTGCCCTGATAGTTCATCAATGACAGCTTGCTTTGTAACACTTTGTAAATTGATTATGATTGTATCCAATTTTAATAAATCAGTAATCTTCATAGAGTCAGCCTCCTGTTAGTTGAACGATTTCAATTTGCGGTGTTAACTCTTCGATTTTATCCATAGTACAAAGATCGGATGAGAAGGCTGTTGCGCTCCCTGCTGCAAGGCTGAATCGAAAAGCAGATAATATATCCTCAGTTTTTTCATATGTCCCTATAAAACCAGCCACCATGGAATCACCGGCACCTACTGAGTTAATGACTTTTCCTTTTGGTACATTTGCGGAATATGACTCTCCCATCGAACAAAGCACGGCACCCTGTCCTGCCATTGAAACAATGACATTCTGTGCTCCTGCTTCAACCAATTTCGTGCCATATTCGATTGCATCATCAACAGTTCTAATTTCAGTAGAAAAAAGGTCACCCAATTCATGATGGTTAGGCTTTATCAGAAATGGCCGATATGGAAGGACATTCAATAATTCCTTACCACTCGTATCTACCACCACTTTAATGCCGTTATCTGAACAAGACTTAGCCATGGCTTCGTATACTTCCGAAGGAACGCTTGAAGGGATGCTGCCTGACAAAATGAGAATATCATTATTTTGCAACTGTTCAATCTGGCTAAATAATTGTTGATAATTCCCTTTAGATATAACGGGCCCTTGGCTATTAATTTCGGTCTCCAACCCAGTTTTCAATTTAATGTTGATTCTTGTATCTCCCGCTATCTCTGTAAAGTCGGTGAAGATCTCTTCTTGTCTTAAAAATCTTTTTACAAATTCACCAGTTTGTCCCCCGATGAATCCTAAAGCTGTCGTAACATTTCCAAGTCTTTTAAGCACTCGGGAAACATTAATCCCTTTCCCTCCTGGGAATTTGGCATCATAACTAGTTCGATTCACCTTGCCTATTTGAAAGCTTTCCACCTCGACCAGATAATCGATGGATGGGTTGAGTGTCACTGTATATATCATTAAATGGTCACGACCTTTACCTGAGGATTTTTATGAAGTTGAGCAATCGCCTCTTCATCATTGCAATCAGTAATGATTATGGCATCGCTTACATCTGCAACCTTTGCGAAAGTGGCATCATTCAGTTTTGAACTGTCAGCAAGCACGTAGGTTTCGTTAGAAAGCCGTAATGCCATCTTCTTCAATAGAGCTTCTTCCGGGTCCGGAGTTGTAAAACCCAGTTCTTGATGGATTCCGTTCATTCCCAAGAAACATTTATCAAAACGGTATTCATTTAAAAATTGTACAGCATTACTTCCTATAACCGCATTTGTCGAGAATTTAATCGTTCCACCAACTAAAACAGTCTTGATTTCCAATTCGATCAGTTTTGGAATATGCATAAGACCATTTGTCAGGACAGTTACATTCTTATCCTTTAAATAAGGAATCATTTCTGCAGTTGTGGTACCAGCATCAAGATATATACAATCATTTTTCTCAATGAATGAAGACGCTAGCTTTGCTATCCGTTGTTTTTCAGCTATTGCTTTATTTAGCTTTTCCATAGTAGTTGGTTCAAGGCCTTTTCTTTGAAGTAAAGAGGCCCCGCCATGCACACGTTTCAAGTGCTTCATTTCTTCTAGTTGCACTAAATCTCTACGTATGGTCGACTCCGAGGCTTGTAATTGATCTACAAGCTCCTGAAGCTTTATCGTTCCTTGTTCTTTAAGAATCGATAAGATGATCTGGTGCCTTTCAGTTGTCAGCAATCCGCCCACCTCACTTTAATATCATCATCATATATGAAATAGTAGCAATAATCAATCACAAACGTTTAAAAATATTCAAATTCATTCAAAATTTCTTCCAAAACCATTCATCCAGACTCTCTATCTCTTCTTTTTCTATTAAAATACGCCTTTTTATTAACACAAAAAACCCCTCTGTCATAATGACAGAGGGGTTTTTTCATATTATTTCATTAACCTTGAAGTAAAAGTTGCTCTGGATCTTCAAGCATATCTTTGATTGCTACTAAGAATCCAACTGCTTCTTTACCATCAACGATACGGTGATCGTAAGATAATGCAAGGTACATCATTGGTCTGTTTTCGATTTGATCTCCAACAGCGATTGGGCGTGTCTTAATTGTATGCATGCCCAAGATCCCAACTTGAGGGGCATTCAAGATTGGTGTAGATAATAGGGAACCGAAAGTCCCTCCGTTTGTAATCGTGAAAGTTCCACCAGATAAATCTGAAAGTCCTAGTTTATTGTTACGCGCTTTAACAGCTAAATCCGAAATGTTCTTTTCGATTTCAGCGAAGCTTTTGCGGTCAGCATCCCTTACAACCGGAACGACTAAACCTTCGTCAGTGGATACGGCTACACCGATATCATAAAAGTTCTTTTTAAGGATATGGTCGCCTTTGATTTCTGCATTCAATAACGGATATTTCTTCAATGCGCCAATGACTGCTTTAGTGAAAAATGACATGAAACCAAGTTTAACATCATTTGTTTTCACGAAAGAATCTTTATGGCGGCTACGCAATTCCATGACTGCTGAAAGATCGACTTCGTTAAAAGTAGTAAGCATGGCTGCTTCGGATTGTACTTGAACTAGGCGCTTGGCAATGGTTTGACGACGGCGAGTCATCTTAACCACTTCAATACGATCATCATTCACTTCAACAGGAGCTGCTGCTTGTTTTGCTGCAGGTGCTGGTTTTGAAGCTGCAGCTGGTGCCGCAGGTGCATTACTTGCAGCTTCTACGTCTTGTACACGTACACGACCAAGTGGGTCGGCTACAGGCACTTGAGTCAAGTCAATTCCTTTTTCACGAGCCAATTTCCTTGCAGCTGGTGAAGCAATAACTTGTTGAGTGGATGATGCTTCTCTCGTTTCTGCTTTAGGAGCCTCTTTAGCTGGAGATGGAGCTGGAGCTTCTTCCGCTTTAGCTGGCTCTGCTTTGGCTTCTTCAGCCTTAGGAGCTTCCGCTTTTGGAGCTGCTGCAGCTGATCCATTTTCATCAACGATAGCGATAGCTTGTCCAACTTGGACAGTATCGCCTTCTTCTGCTAAATGTTCCGAAAGTGTACCCGTATAATCTGAAATGATTTCTACGTTTACTTTATCCGTTTCCAGTTCAAGGACATATTCGCCTTTTTCTACGTGGTCACCGGGTTGTTTTAACCATTGCGCAATAGATCCTTCAGAAATTGATTCTGCTAATTCAGGTACTTTTACTTCAGCCATTTTTATTTCTCCCCCTCATTATTGCGTGTAATTGCTTGAGTCATAATCCGTTGTTGTTCATTTTTATGGACAAGTGGATCTCCCTCAGCCGGGCTTGATCTGCGCTTCCTTCCTATATATGTTACTGAAAGGTTACCAGGAGCCGCTGCATTAAGGCGTGGTTCAACAAATGTCCAAGCCCCCATGTTTTTAGGTTCTTCTTGAGCCCAGAAGATTTCTTTAAGATTTGTATATTTTTTCAACGCTTCTTGAACGCCAGTGAACGGGAATGGATAAATTTCTTCGATACTGATGATTTGCAACCAATCCGTTTTTTGTTCAGCTGCCGCTTTTTCACGAAGTTCAACCGCCAATTTACCTGATGCAAAAACAATGCGTTCAACCGATTTAGGTTTTTTGCCAAGTGCTTTTGTTTCTACGAAAGATTCAAATGAGCCTTCACTGAATTCTTCAGCTGTAGAGGCCATCACTTGATTACGAAGCATGCTCTTAGGTGTCATGATGACAAGTGGACGTACTTGCTCTTGATCCAAAATCTTGGCTTGTCTTCTAAGGATATGGAAATATTGAGCTGCCGAACTTAAGTTAGCAACTGTCCAGTTGTTCTCAGCCGCCAATTGAAGGAAACGTTCTAGGCGTGCACTGGAATGCTCTGGTCCTTGTCCTTCATAACCATGCGGAAGCAGCATGACAAGACCTGATTTTTGACCCCATTTTGCACGGCCTGCCGCGATAAATTGGTCAAAGATCACTTGTGCTGTATTTGCAAAGTCACCGAATTGGCCTTCCCATAGTACAAGTGTTTCAGGTGCAAATACATTATAACCATATTCAAAAGCAAGAACTGCCGTTTCCGTAAGCGGGCTGTTATGAACAGCGAAAGAAGCTTTAGCAGTATCAAGTGTGTGAAGTGGTGAATATGTTTTTCCATTAACACTGTCATGTAACATGATATTACGTTGGGCGAATGTTCCACGTTCTGAATCTTGTCCTGTCAAACGGATTGGAGTAGCGTCACTCAAGATGGATGCAAATGCAAGTGTTTCAGCATGAGCCCAATCAATTTTACCGTCAGCACCAAAGGAATCCAAACGACGTGATAAAATCTTTCCTAATTTTTTATTAGGGGTGAATCCTTCAGGCCAATTAACAAGTTCTTCGTTAATTGAAACCAGTTCTTGTTTCGGAACTGCCGTTTCAATGGCTGGAAGTCCTTTTTCAATAATGCCAGGAGGGTTACACTCTTTAGAAGCTTCCGGTTTATTTCCGGAAATTTTCGCATATGCATCTGCAAGTCTTGTATCCACTTGCTCAGCAACTGCTTTAACTTCATCTTCAGTGAACACGCCGGATTGAATGAGTTTTTTACCATAAAGCTCTTTAACGGTTGGGTGCTTATGGATTAATGCATACATTTCAGGTTGTGTCACCAATGGCTCATCCATTTCGTTATGGCCGAAACGTCTGTAACCGATAAGGTCGATCAAGAAATCTTTCTTGTATTTTTCGCGATATTGGTTAGCAAGGTTCACAGCGGCAATACATGCCTCTGGGTCATCTGCGTTAACATGTACGATCGGCACTTCAAAGCCTTTTGCCAAATCACTAGCATATTTAGTTGAACGTGAATCTTCACTTTCCGTTGTAAAACCAATCATGTTATTGGCGATGATATGGATAGCTCCGCCAACCTGATAACCGCGTAAACGGCTTAAGTTAATCGTTTCCGGTACAATTCCTTCACCAGGGAATGCTGCATCACCATGAATTAGGATTGCAAGTGATTTGGAAATGTCTTGAACAGGGTATCCTTTTTCAGAACGGTCTTCTTGTGCCGCACGAGAATACCCTTCCACGATTGGACCGACTACTTCCAAGTGACTTGGGTTATTGGCAAGTGTAATTCTTGCTTTTTGTATATTTGCTTTAGTAATTTGTTTATCCAGACCTAAATGGTATTTAACATCGCCAGTCCAACCATTGTTAATGCCAGTTGAACCTTCGGAAGGAACCAAATCTTTATTAGGTGAATGTTGGAATTCAGAGAAAATGACCTCATAAGGCTTTCCAAGTACGTGTGCAAGAACATTCAAACGTCCCCGGTGAGCCATGGCAATATTCACATTACCCGTTCCATTTTGAACAGTTTGTGAAATCATTTCATCTAAAATCGGCACTAGTGTATCCAGTCCTTCAATAGAGAAACGTTTTTGCCCTACATATGTGCGATGAAGGAACTTTTCAAAACCTTCGACTTCATTCAATCGCTTAAGTAATAGTTCCTTTTTATCTTTGGACACTTCCGGGAACATGCTTCCGGATTCGACCATATCTGTAAGCCATTGCTTTTCGTCCAAGTCATTAACATGGTGAAATTCAAAGGCTATCGTTTTTGTATAAAGTTGTTTTAGGTATTGTACGGCTTCGTATCCGTCTTTCACGTCTTCAGGTGATTCCGGACAAATTAAGTCAGCCGGTATTTTCCTTAAATCATCTGCAGTCAACCCATATTTTTCAAAGTGAATTTCTTCAGTGTCAAGTGGTTCTTCTTTTAAAGGATAGATAGTTGCAGCAAGATGTCCGTATGCACGGATGTTTTCCGCTAACGTTACTGCAGACATAATTTTCTTCATTGGAAGAACTTCTCCAGATTGTACAGTTGGTGCACTTCCGATTGTTGTTTCAGCCGATACATCGAATGAAGGAGGACCTGATACTTCAAAGAAGTTTTTCAGTTCCGGATCTACTTCCTCCGGATTGGCTTGAAATAGATCGTACTGCTCCATGACATACCCAAGGTTTGGACCAGAAAAAGCTTTCCATGGGTCGTATGCCTTAGCATCCTTGATGGTCATTTTGTAAACCCCCAAATTTCTCTCATAATTTTTTGCATTTCGTTTTATCCATCCCCAAATTTCTTTCTTCTAACTTTTCCCCAAATATATGATTTATAA